>NZ_FNWJ01000002.1:0-10371 GCF_900108055.1 Thermoleophilum album
CGCCGCGCGCCTTGCGAGCCTTGAGCGCCTCCCGCGTGCGCTGGCGGATCAGCTCGCGCTCAAGCTCAGCGAACGCGCCCGCGACCTGGGCGAGCGTCCGGCCATATGGGGTGGTGGTGTCGAGCGCCGGATCAAGCCCGATGAGCGTCCAGCCGCCTGTGTGCGCCATCTCCAGGATTTCGGCGAGCCCAACGACTGAGCGCGCCAGACGGTCGAGTCGCGACACAACAAGCGTGTCGCCCGGTCCTATGCGCTCAAGCAGCTTGGCGCATTCGGGGCGCTTGTGGGGGCGCACGGAGCCCGAGACGTGTTCTGCAGCCCAGTCCTCGACCACAAGACCCTTGCTCGGCCCACGCCTCGATTGCCTCCCGCTGCGCTGAGAGGCCAAGGTCTTGGCGGCCGTGGATGTGCGCAGGTAGGGGCGGATCATAGCCGGACCCCTCGCGCGATCAGGCGCTCACCGATGCGATCCAGGATGTTGCCGATGATTGCCCACGCGATGATCGCACCGGGAATGATCGCTAGCCAGATGCCGAGCGTGTGCACGAGCCACACGGCAGCAAGCAGCCCAAGCAGCCCCCACGAGAGCGCGAACGCAATTGCGTCGAGAATAACCATGATCGCAATAAGTGTGTACGTCAAAATGCCGACGAGTGCGGATGCGATCAGTCTCATGTTGTGCTCGTTCCGTTCGTCACACACGTATGCTAGCATACACGCACGCTCTACGCACAAGGGGTAATCGAAATCACGGAACCCGATCAGGAGCGTCCTAACGCGTGGCGGGGCGTGGCACACACGTACGATCCAGGCTCGCGATTTCCCGGGTTTACAAACTCGGGCCCCGTTGAAGCACCAGTAGAAGCAGCTTCTCGCGTCCCGCATTCCGCGCATTTCCCGGGTTTACAAACCCGGGCCCCATTGAAGCAGGGCGGCCGCTGAGGCGTGTGGCGCGCCGGAGGAAATCTTGCCGAATGCGCCCGGCAGAGCGACCGGCCTGAGGGCAACGCTGAGTGACAACGCGCCCGCGAGGATACCGTGCGAAGGGAAAGGTGCGTTGAGCTGTAAGGGCGCGAAATGGTGCCTAAATCAGCACGGTTTGAACTGACCTGCGCCGAAGTGTGAGTCTGCACCAACCGGTAAATCTAGGAGCACAGGGTAATCAAAGATTAACTCGAGCCAAAAAGCCGATCGCTTCGTAAACATCCAGCGACGTCCGTAAGTATCGCCAACGTTGACGAGGTACTGGTGGGAAAGAAGAGGCGATATCGACCCGTGTCCTGCAGGACCAGGGGCCCTGCGGAGTGAAGCTGGGCGCCCTAAGCCAAGGTGCTCCATAGAAAGGAGCACCGCCTCTTCGAGATTACATCTATGTTGTTGGGAGCGACGCGGGACGGGAGGTAGAAACGGCGTCGTACTCACCCAACGCCTTGCCGGCTGCGGGGGTGTCGACTCCGCGATCGTCGCCTCGGGGATGACAGTGATTGGATACGGGCTTCCGTCAACTCGGATGTGGTCAACAGCGAGCAACGCGGATAGCTCCTCACGCGTGAGCGAGCCCTGCGGAACGCGAACGGTTAAGCCCTCAACAGCACCCGTCTCGGAAAGACGCGGCAGGTAATAGGCATGCCTATGACCGCGCGCGATCGTCCCGTCGGGCTTCCGTCCCGTGAGGGTAAGGGAATGCTCAGGTGTAAGGGCTCGGTGCCTCGCGACAGCAGCGTCACGAAAGGCGCGCGCAACTGGGATTAACAACCGGAGTGGGATGGGGATGCGACGACAAAGCCGGAAGCGTATCTCGGCGACATTGATCGGCGGGCGAGACTCGCCCACCTTCGAGCGTGGCGGAATTTCGTGAACAATGAGCCCATCTGGAAGCTCGTATTCGACCCAGCGAGCCCCAGGAGGCAGTGGCATCTTGTGGTCAAGCAGGGTGTCGACCAGGTGAGGCGGATAACCCGCCGTCGGAGTATACTCTGTGCATTCGTTTGGGACAGCCCAAAGGTGATAAGCACGAAAGTCCTCCTTCGCACACAGTACTGATCGGTAGACCTTGTTCGTGGCTGACCGCTCGGGGTGTGGCTGGTCCCCCCGTGACGGCTCGGTCTGGAAAGGAGTGACGCGCTCGATGCGAGGAGGGGGTTCCGTATCGTGTACCACGCGAAGACGGGCACGCGATTCGGTTCGACCCAGATAGCGGAGGCGGCTGAGCAGGCGCCGTAGCAAACAGCGCTCACGGCAAGCCAGACTAACGTCGAATTTAAACCAGAAGCGGCCGCCCTCCGGAACAGCGAAAAAGTCGTGATGACGTACGCGATCCAAGCCGCCCTTACGTACCGGCTGGTAGTAACGGATCTCGTGAAAGGATGTTTTTGGAAGCCACAGCTCGGGTGGACCGGCGTGTGCCAAGTTCTCAAGCAGACGATCGCGATCCTCCTTCTCGGAGGATAGGCCGGTATCTGAGAACCAGGCCGATGCCAACGCCCGCAGGAGCCGCCACGGGGACGGCGGCCATTCGGGCCCCGCCATAGCGAACTGCGATTCGCCCCAGATGTGGGCGTGGTAGCGTCCGGCGAGGAGTTCAACCTCGATAACCGTCGCGTTGCTCATCACCGGTCTTCCCGCTCTTCAGTATCGCCGCCTGATTTCTCCTGATCGGCTGGAGGCTTGGGCTGCGCCTACTCCTTCTTCTTCTTGGGCTTGTACCGAACCTCCACCAACGGCCCTTTGTAGAGTTGGGCACACCGCCCACCCGGCCCGCTATTCGTGCCACCGCACGCATCCTTCTCGACTCTGAGAGCTTTGCTCAGCTCGCTCAGCTCCCTCAGAAGGCTCGCGAAGTCGGGCCGATCTTCGGGCAAGGCCTGCATCAGCTCTTCGGCGCTGACTTGACGGGTCTGCGAATCCCCTTCCCAAGAGATTGAGTTGCAGCGGAGGTAGCAGTCGGCTCGCAGCCGCAGGCTCGGCAGAGTCTGGCGACTGCGCGGGTCGAACGCGGGCTTGTTGCCAAGAAACGCACCGACCTTCCAGAGAGCAAGGCCTAGCAAGAACTTCTTCTCGGTGTCGTCGAGTGCGAGGGCCTTTAGCCCGAGCAGGTCGATTTCGAACCAGGCGACGATCTTCTTCGGCACGATACGGCTTTTTGCCGCGATGCTTTGACCTTTGTTCGCGCGCTCCTCGCGCGTGGCCTCGGGTTCTATCGCATCCCACTTCACCATCCCATAATGAACCTCCGGCTCGTCAGCGAGCTCCGCTTCCAGTCGTCCGTGCACCAGCCGAGTTTGCCGGAGTCCGACGAACTTCCACTGCACGAACTGGAAGCCGTGGAGCAGAGCGCCGGGATCGAGAGCGAACACAAGGCGCTCGAGTTTGGCTCGCCTGTCGAGGGGCCAGGAGTCGCCATCTTGTGTCAGTCCCAGTTCTTGTTCAAACACCTGCTTCATCGTCTTTGTGTTTTGGTCGTCGATCTTTCCATCTAGCACGTAGGACGATGCGCATCGGTGTGGTTCGCATAGATTCGTCGTCAGAAGATTATCGTGATTCTCGTCCGGGTCAAGGACCGCGATCACAGGCAACTCCAACTTTTCCAGCTCGTCAGTCCACACACCCGGCTCCTTCATGCAAACCGCTTCGAGCCGGTTGGCCATGCTCTGTTCACTCTCCACTAGGCACCAGCGTCTCCCATCCTTATCGCGATAGATGCAGGGTCCAATGTCAGGGAAGCCGGTGGGCTGGAGGAACCTGCCGTTGACCAGCTCTAGCGAGGCGGTGATGACCACCTGGTCGTGTTCCCAGAGAATGTCGATCAAAGATCCGCCGCGGCCAGTATTGGCATCCGTTTCCTGGTTAGTCATGATGTCACCCCCAGTTCTTTCGAGGTCTTTGTTTCCTCCATCGGCACCCAGAGCCTCCGTGAAAGGGCACGCATGTCCTTCCGGGTTATTGGGACCATCAGTGCCACCGCTAACCGCGGAGCCTCAAACTCAGGCACCACCGGTTCGAAACACGCCACCGCCTTGCCCATCGGCCTTGGCTCTTCATCCCATGGAAGCCCGTCTACGCGAAGCCGAGAGAGGGCTCGCGTCGCAGCGCGCTGGACCTGTTCTGCCTTTCCGATGCTCAGCAGACGCACTACCTCCCCGTCGCGCGGTGGGCGCGAGTCCGGGGCGGGCCTAATCCCGAGCTCGAACCACAAGCGGAGGGCGGCGTAAGCCGGTGGGACCGTCGCCACGCTCCCAGACGCTCCAGGCTGGAACGTGTCCGAGTCACGGTTCTGCCAATCGAGCAAGGCGAAGAGGCCCGCCAGACGGTGGAGCTCGCGGACGTCGACCTCGCCCCGAAGCAGGGCGGCGACGTCCTCAAGAGGCGCGCACCTGGCGCCCTGGAACGGCAGATGGTCGAAATCTGCGCTGTCGAGCCAGCGGTACCACAGGAGCGCTTTGAAGTCAGCCAGGGGGTCGAGGCCTGCCCAGCGGAGGGGGCGCGAGGGAGGTGGATCGGGTGCTCTCCATGATCCCGTGGCCCGGTCGTATCTGACTGGCAGCATGTGCTCTAGTACCGGGCCAACTCCCGCGTTGCCACTCTCCGCCTTTACACCCAGGATCGAGCCGATGGCGCGGCCGAGGCGGTAGCAAGCATAGGAGTTGAGGGCATCCTGGAGCGCTTCTTCCCAGAGCCGTGCCGGGAGAGGCGGCAGTGGGCGGGGCGTACGGCGAGCGTCCTCGAAATCTCGGCGGAGTGCGCCCGAGAGAAGAATGGAGCGGTTCAAATCCCACAGAGCGTCAAGCACGCCGCGGTAGGCTTCGAAGCCGGGCTCGTCTACGGCCACGTGGATGGCGCTATCCACCCGGGCTCGCGCCGCACGCAGCTTGTCTGAAAGGTCAAACTGATCTAACCAACCCGTTTCAGCAAGCGGAGCGAGCATGAGTCTCAGGCGGCCACTCGCTCCACCTGTCTCACCGACTCGGGTCACGCCACGGGGAATCCCCTGGCGCATGGGTTGGCGCTGTCCCGGTCGCCGCCCTTCCAGTACGAAGCGATGGAAGATATCGAAGGCCGCGCCCGCTCCGCGCCCCACCACCGCAGCCCGGAACTCAGCGGCAGTGGCAGCAAAGCCGCGCGCAGACAGCCGAGCCTGGAACTGTCGCACCTGCATTTCGAATTCCGCAAGCGTCCGGGGCCGGTTCGCAGTCCACGTCGGCAGGTGTAGCTCGACGTTCCTGAAATACTTGCCAGCGCCGAGCTCAACGGTCAAGCCCTCAAAGACGAACGGAAACGCCGGGTAGTTGCGGCGCCCCCAGCGCAGCCGCCGAAGGCTGCCTCGGAGCAGCATTGCTCCGCGCAGCGCGAGCAAGAAGCACCACGGGCTTACCGGGGCATCCTTTTCTCGTTCCCACTCTTTAACCCCCGTCGCATAACGCTTCATCGCCTCTGGAAAGAACAGATATCCACTCTGCAGTGTGGACCGCAGGGCCGGGTTTCCCTTGGCATTTCCCTTGGCATTTCCCTTGGCAAAAAGCGACCACTTGAGGTCTTCGGGAGCACTTACGGCGGCCTTGGCAGCCTTCTCGATTTGGGAGAAGTAGTCTCCGGAACCTTCCTGGCCGTGCGCCGGAAAAAGCGGGTGCGGCTCTGTTCCGTCGCCATCGCGATCGAAAGTTGGCAGGCCCACTGTGCGTGCCCAAAGCGCCACCTTCGGTTCTAGCTTGTCTTGTTCACGAGCGCTCTTGACGGGTGAATCCTGGCGGCTAAGACCCTTGCGCTTGTCTCCTCGGCGGGGCTTGAGTGGCGTCATCTCCTTCTCGGCCCAATTCAGCACGCGTTCTCTGATTACGTTCAAAAGATCCTTCTTAGCGGTTTTGGTGTCCTCCGAGGGGTCAGTTTGCTTCTCAGCCACCAGGTGGAAGGCCTCGTCCCACCAGAAGAGTGTGTCCGGCCACTCCTCCCCGACGATGGCCATGATCCCGTAACCCTTCAAAAGGTCGCCAAGGGAGCGTGGTGAAACACCGCGAAATACAATCGTAGTCATCAACTCGCCCTCCAATCCGCCACCCGCACCAGCCCTTCCAGGTACGCAAGAAGAAACGGGCCGTAGTCTTGTAGCAGCCGGCGGACGCGACCCTGCCAGCCTGGTCCACTGCGTGAAGGCAACAGGATATCCGGGTTGAGTACCCAAGACCCGACTGTTCCACGAGACAGGGCGTTCTTCGGGATGCGGTCCTCTCGGCGCACACCGCAAAGGTCGTTGGGATTCTCGTCGTCCCAGGCCTCCGGCAGGAGCCGCACCTTGCCGTGATGGGCGAGGATTAAGAAGGCCGCGAGGTCGTCAGCTTGGTCTGCCTGGAGGAAGGCAAGTAGCGATGCCAGCTCATGGCGGAAGCCGGCCGGCTTGCCGCCGTGGCGGTTCGACTTCGCATACAAGACATCGGGCTTGGGATGACCATCCTCTCGCTTTCCGGCCGCGCGCAGCATGTCTTGGAACGGCCGGCGTAACTCACCGCGCTCGTCGCGCTCCAGTGCCTTCCCCACGTCGTGCCATCGAGCAGCGGACGTCACCGAATCGCGAAGATCTGCCGGCAACTTCAGGGCTGTCACCAAATCTTGGGCGTTCTGCTCCGCCTCCTGCAAATGCAGCTCAAGCTCCATCCATCGCTTTGCGAAGCTACGCGGGTCCTCATGGCGAGCACGCACCCCCACGATGCGGTCGTCGATCACCTCCGCCGTCCCACGGTCGATCCGTATCCAGGCGCGTACCATCGCCCTGTCGCCATGGGTCCATCGATCGACGATCTCACCGGGAGGCTCCTTAGCCCCAGGCGTCCAGCCAAACCCTGCTTTATACGAGCCTACGCCGATGTCCACCATTACGGTATCCCCGGCGCGGATGTCAGTTCCTCGTGCCTTGCGCCAAGCCGCGCCCCGGTTCCGGCCAGTCGCGAGGCTGAGGACCCAGACGTCACGGTCCCTTAGGGCATCGCGCACCTCGTAGAACGGCACAGGGCAGAGCTCATCAGGATGGATCGGCACCTGCTGGTCGGGATCGAGACCGCCGTCGATCCGTCGCCAGAGCACATACGCATCGACGTCCCGGTCCACTCCGCGGATGAACGGACCGACATCGTAATGCCCGCCACTCAGATCCGGATCGGTGTCGAAGAGATCATCAAGATCGAAGCGCCTCAGCACCGGGCCATCGACTGGAAGTGACACCGGAATCTTCGCCAACGTTTCCGGTGAGACAGAACCGGAGTGACTTTCCATTACCTCCTTCAGCTGGCAACGTGCCTCGTCCAGCGCCTCTGCCTCATAGGGCGAGGCGGCCCCGCGCCTCCGTCGTTCCGCGTACTCTTTCGAAGACTCGCCCTGCTTGCGTTCTGGCGGTAGCGGCTCGAACACGATGGCCGGAGCGGGATCCCTATGACCCTCCCGAACGTCCGTTGTGCTCGGCCTGGTGCCGCTCCGGTTGAGCCGTCCGAGACGCTGCACGAGAGAGGGCCACGGGCATAGCTCCGTGAATAGCGCGTCGGCGTCAATGTCCACGCCCGCCTCGAGCACTTGGGTCGCGACGATGACTCTGCCTCCGGGTGGCACAGGCGCTCCGAGCTTCTGTTCATAAATGGCCTTGCGTTCTCGCGGCCGCATCCGCGCGTGAAGAAGCAACACCTCAGGTCCAGCGTCCCCGTCCTCTCGAAGCTTCTCACGAAGCTTCTCGTACAGCGCGCATGCCCTGTTTACCTGGTTGACGAATACCAGCACCGTCCGACCGCCTTGCGCTGCGCTACGGATGCGCTCAAGAAGTTCGTGGCTTTGCAGGGTCCAACCTGAGCTCGTTGCCGCCACGGCACCTTTGGACCTTCGGCTTCTCCGCTCTTTGCTTACCTGGCCAACATGAGCAGGGTCGGGTTCGAGGTGCAGCTCAAGAGACTTTGGGGCAGTCCATCGGGTCAGGAACTGTTCGTTCTGAAGGTCCTTGTCTGAGTACGTCTGAGCCGGCCGCGACAGCTCTCGTTGCTTCCGCTCGGGTGTCTGCATCCAGTCAGGCAGCGTGCAGACCCCCTTTTGGCTGCCTAAAGTAGCGCTCATCCACACCGTTTGGCGCGTGCCGTGGCGATGTCGCGCCTCATCCCAGAACGTCTGCAGCTGAACGCTCGTCGTGCGGCCGGAGCCCATGAGCTGCACCTCGTCCATGACCCACAAGGTGTCAACGTTTAGAAACCCGAAGTCGACCGGCCAAAGCTGGGGTGCCATAGCGAAACCGCGGTTCAGCGCACGCGACAGAAGCATGTCCTGCGTCCCAATGATGATTGCCGAACGCTCGGGGTATTCGCGCCAGTCTCTCTGCACTTCGCCGCCCAACAGCGTAACGACAGCGACCTTGTCACGAGCGGTCCAGTCGATCTCGTAGTGCGTGAGGTCATTACCAGCGAACTGAGCTTCACCAGCCAGCAATCCCACGTTCTGGGCCCAGCGCACCGCCCGAGATCGGGTCTGCTCCACCAGCACGCGCATCGGGAGGCAGTAAACAAGCCGTCTGGGCAGTTGGGCTCCGCACTTCCGCGCCACGAGCCACACCGCAATCACTGACGTTTTCCCAAGCCCAGTTGGGATGTCGATTAGTTCCGGTACTTCACCTTTGAGCATTAGATCAAGAAGCTCTTCCTGCCACGGGTAGAGTGTCTCTCCTTCTTTGAAGCCCAAAGCCTGGCGTAGCAAGTCCTTGGCTTGAGACTCGTTCATCGCTGACTCCTCGGATGAGCTGCGTCGCGCGTGTGAAGAACGGAAGGACCGAAGTCAACCACGGTACTTGCCGGCCGGTGCCTGCCCAATCGTCGAAAACACCCAATGCGTTCGCATCGTACTTCCGTCAACGCGTTGTATCGTTGCCCTGTGATTGTCAATGTCTGCACCAAACGACGGCACACCGCGTAGCCTCGGTAGCGCAGGGCCCCGAGCATCATCGGACTCCGCGGGTGCTGATCGAACGTTGAAACCAGGAGCCCGTGGGAAAGCTTGCTCCCGCTCTTTCGCCGAGACGGCGGGGAGACGTTTGCTGGCGGCACCTCTAGGTGGGCGGAGAACGGTGCGGCGATTGCCTCGCGCGGTTGCGGAAGCCCACCACCGGTACACGCGTTCCCGACTATCTCGGCTGATTGGCGGTGGTAGGCGATCCGGTCCTTCGTCTTCGGATCTCGGTCGAACGCGACTGGCGCCACGGTCGAATAGTATGTAACGCCGGCCGAATGCTCGGTCCATGCCTCAGCACTCAGGTGCCACGGCAGCTGCTCCCCCAGCTCCGAGAGGAGGCCCCACGCGTCCTCGACGTTTTCGCTGATCTCGAGTCGTCCGCGGACCCTTTCAACCGCTGCCAACTCCCCGGCGGCCAGAAGACGCCTCACCAGCATTCGGAACGCGAGCGCAACCCCCTCAACCAGCCTCTCGGCGCCTGAGGGGGTCACGCTTCGCATTTCCACCAGCTCGCCTGGCTGCAAGCCCGACACCACGTCGCCCGGGGCGAAGGTGCTGTCGTCCTCCGTGATCTGTCGCTTCGTTTTACTCACCTTGGCGACTCCTTTTGCTACACCCGGACCAACGTGGCGTTGCCGGCCCGCCGCACAGCGAAATTACATAATTACATAAGGTCGCGTAACGGGCTATATTTGCGCCTAGCCCTACTTTGTGCACCGGCGGGCGTAAAGGGTAGGTCCGTGTAGCTTGCTGACTTACCGCGGCTGCAGCCATCGGATTAGTTAGCTGCCCAGAATTTTGTCGCCCGATCCCTGGTTGTCGCTGGCGAACAGTATCCACGGAAAACCTAGGCCCAAAAAGAGCCCAAAAATCGACTTGTGGAAGATCAAAAACCGACCGGTGGGCGCTGCCCGGGGCGTCACAGGGTTGGGCGCGTTTCCGTCGATTACCCGTGTGCATTGGCGTGCTCCGAGCGAGGGTTGCCGCTTGCTGGGTGAGCGGCTGGGTGAGCAGAAACATTTCAGCCGAGAAGTCGTTCTCGGCTAGGCGTTCCTGACGAGGCCTGCCAGAACTCAAGCTCGGTTGGGGAGCTGGGGTGGTTGGGTCTAAAGGCGGTGGTCGAGACTAAGCAGGTTGCTGGGACTTCCAAGCCGCGGATCGGCCCTTTGAGCGGCCCTCGGCGACCAAACCGTGCTCGCGACGTGCCCGGCACCTCAGCGACGCGCACCTCAGCAGCACGCACCTCAGCAGCACGCGCGCCTCAGGGCGGCTGCCACAGCGGCGGGCGCTTCAGCGGCGGCCGCCACAGCGCTTCGCAATCAGCGACTCGAGCGCGCTCGCGTCTATCGCCTCGGCAGCTGCCTCGGCGAGCAGGTCGAGCTGCCTGCTCCGGCGGGCCCGGAAGGG
>NZ_FNWJ01000003.1 GCF_900108055.1 Thermoleophilum album
GCAAACGGAGCGAGCGGCCGAATCCTGGAAATCCCGGATTAGCAGGGAAAACGCGGACCGGCCAGAAACGGCCGAAAACGCGATCACGGCTTCCCGAGCCCGCTCGTGCCGCTGCTCGTGTTCGCCGCGGTCGCGTTCGACTCGGCGTCGCGACGGAACTGGTCTGCGTCGGCGGTCGCTGCGGCGCTTGCCGTAGCGCTGTACGTGACGTACGTGCCGTACCTCAACTGGATCCGCTCCGATGTCCGCCTCGAGACGGCGGATGTCGTGCTCGGGCTCCCGCTTGCCTGGCTCGGTGGCGCGGCAGCGATCGCGGTGGCGAGCGGGAAGGTGTCGCTGCGCCTTCCTGGTCGTCGAGTTGCCGCGACGTCGGTCGTACTCCTCGTCGCGGCGATGCCGGCCGCCGCGCTCGCTCACGACCCCGGACAGGGTGAGGAGACCAGCAACGCGCGCGTCACCGCCACGGCCGCCGGACCGCGCGCTCAACTCCACGTCGACGTGGCGGAGTCGCCGAGGGGCTGCGGCGATCTCGAGCCGCGGCGGGCGGTCGCCCGCCGCGCCGGGGAGGTCACGTCCGGGCCGCTGCGCCGCACCGCCCGCTGCACGTATCGGGGCTCGGTGGCGCTTCCCGCGAGGGGGCGCTGGTTCGTATATGCCGAATTCCGCCGTGGTCGGGACCGACTCGAGACCTGGGTACCGGTCATCGCCGGGACCGCTTCGCCGCGAACGGAGCTGCGGTCGTTGTATGTCCCGCCCTCGGTGAGCTCGCCGCTCGTCAAGACGCTCAGCGGCATCGCCATGTACGGGGTCTTCCTGGCGATCGCGCTGAGGATCGGGAGCCTGTATCGCCGCGAGGCCGCCCGGCGGCTTGCGGGCTCGCGCGCCGCCGGGGCGGCGTGAGCGATGGGACGCCGGCCAATCGTCGACGACGCGCTCTACGCCGGGGCTCGAAGGGCCTTCGCCAAGTACGGCTTCCACGAGGCGACGCTCGAGCGGATCGCAGAGGAGGCCGGCGTCTCACGCGTGACGTTGCACCGGCGGGGGATCACCAAGCAGGGGCTCCTCGAGCAGCTCGCCGAGCGGGCGGCAGAGCAGTACCGCGCGGCGATGTGGCCGGCGCTCACCGCCTCCGGCAGTGGCGCCGACCGCCTCGAACGCGCCCTTGAGATCCTCTGCGAGCAGGCAGAGGCCAACCTCGACGTGCTGCTCGCGCTGGGAGCGCAGGCGAATGCTGAGGTCTTCCACGAGGAGGGGGACGAGGCGCTCACTCGCGCCCCGTTCACCGAGCCGCTCGAGCGGCTGCTGCGCGACGGCGCGGCAGACGGAACCCTCCGCGAGGTCGACCCGGTCGAGACCGCGACGGTGCTCTTCAACCTCGTCGGATGGGCGTACGTGCACTTGCGCGCGGAGCACCGCTGGGCGCCCGAGCGCGCGCGGCGGGCGACGCTCGACGTCGCCGTGAACGGGCTCAGGGCTGCGGGCTCGCGGCGGTAGCTCAGCTCATCCGCACAAACCCGACGGCATTCCCGCCGCCGCCCGGGTGCACGCGGCGTGCAACCTGGTCCGAGGAGTTGCCTTCGATGGTCTGGATGGACCCGTCCGGGCGGACGGACTCGACGATGCCCATGTGCTCGTCCCAGATGATCAGATCGCCTGGGCGCGGCGTCACGTTGGGCCCGGCAGGAGTCGCGCGCCCGTTCCGCTGCGCCCACGCCCACACGTCGTCGACTCGGGCGAAGCCCTGACCGCGGTCGCCGAGAGGCATGCCTGCCTCACGTGCCACCCAGGACGCGAAATACGCACACCACGGACCGATGGGTCCACCCGGGACGGCCGACCGGTACTCGGCGATCCGGGCCGAGTTGTTCGAGCCCCGCGGCTGTTCCGTCTGGCCGACCTCGGCCTGCGCCAGCGAGACCATGCGCTGGTTTCCTCCGCCGGGCAGTCCGGACGCAGCAGGCGCTTCGCCCGCCTGGCTGAGGGCCCTGGCGAACGATGTCGCGCCGGCGGAAGCAGGAGGCGGAGGCGCTGTCGGGGCGAGCGGCGGGGCGAACAGCCGGCTGATCTCGTCGATGCGAACAAGGGTCGAGTCGAGGCTCATCCCTACAGGTAGTCGGAGTTCTCGCCAGAAAGTTGAGCGGCCTCGGCTCGCTCAGCCCGCTGGTGCGAGGCGGACCGACCACGACCGTCCGCCGTCGACGGAGCGGACGATCGTCCCGTCGTGCAGGGCGGCGAAGAGTTCCCCGCCGGCCGCCTCGAAGGCCGCCGGCTCCCCTGGTATCTCGCCGACCCGCTGCCAGTGTGCGCCGCGATCGCGGCTTACCGCTACCGAACCGTCGGATGCCGCCCGGAAAAGCCTGTCGGCCGCCGGCCAGGCAAGCAACCCGGCGTCGCTGTCGATCCGCTGCCAGGAGCGGCCCTCATCGCCTGTTGCGTATAGCGCGTTCGCGCCACTGGCAATCGCTTTGGCCGGGTCGTCGGGGTCGAGAGCGAGCGAGGCGAGCGGCTGCGGCGTCCGTCGTTCACTCCACGTCCTTCCGCCATCCCGGCTGACCAGCAGCTGTTCCCGCCGCGTGCGGAAGTCCGACCCGAAACCCCAGACGCGATCGTCGAAGGCCTCGAGGACGTGGAAGTCCTTCTCGCCGAGTAGGGAGACGGGCTGCCAGGTCCCGCCGGCGTCGGTGGAGGCGATCAGGCCGAGGAATGGCGGCAGGTCCTCGCGGCCGTCCGGGTGGCCGGAGGCGAGGAAGCGGTCGGGTCCGACGACCGTGAAGCCCATCGTGTCCTGCCAGCGATCGCCGACGCGAGTGGCGCGCTCGGCTCCGTCGGGGAGCCGGAACAGCCCGGTGTGTGCCGCGATGTAGAGCGCATCGTCGCTCGGATTCACGCCGAGTCCGTGGACGTGAACCGGGCCAGGATCGCCGACCCTTGTAGACGCAGCCTCGGGGTCCGCATCGTCGCCGCCACACGCTCCGACCCACGCAGCGGTCAGGGCGAGGCACAACATGGCGGTGAGCCGACGAGCCATGTCGGCGATGTTAGCCGCGACTCGAGCGCCCCACACAACTTGTAGGACTCCGTCAGGCGACAGGGGCTACGGATCGGCGAAGCGCATACGCGACGACCGCGCCGATGCCGATCGACCAGACGACGCTCAGCGCGAGGGGGCCGGTCGCCTCGAACCCTGCCGCCAACGCACCGTCGACCATGACCCGCGACGGCGCATACCCTGGCAGCAGCGTCGCCCACCATTCCGGACTGCCGTCGCCGAACATCGGGTTCTGGGCGATGCCGAGGTCGGTCAACGGGAAGAAGAGCATCAAGTAGGTCGCTGCGACCTTGTCGAGGATCGCGCCGCTCAACGCGCCGAGCCCCGCGTAGATCAGGCCGATCAGGAGCGTCGCGGCGCCGAACGGCAGCCACGACTCGGGCTCGAACGCCATCGCGGTGACGCCGAGCGAGACGCCGACGACCAGCGCGGTGGTCGCTGCGAGCACGCTGAGGCGGGCGACGATCGTCTCACCCGGCCGGTACCCGGCGATCACGAGGCGGCGGTCCCCTTGGAGCGCTGCATGCATGACGAACACCCCGCAGAGCGCAGCGACGAAGGCGATCGCCTGGCCTGCCATGACCGCGCCGTGGATGTCCTTCATCGTCGTGACGAACGAGAGATCGCCGGGGAGGCCGATGCGGCGGGGAGTCTCCTCGGTCGTGGCGATGCTTCGGAGGACCGCATAGGCGGGGACGACGACGAGCAGGATCAGCAGCAACGGCCGGCGGCCCTCGTCGCGAAACGCCATTCCGGTAGCTGCTCGGACGCGCCCGGTCATCTCAGACGCGCGAGCGGGCCGACAACCAGAACGCCGTCACGGCCACCACCAGAGCCCCGAAGCTGATCGCACCTACGGCGAGCCACGCGTCTCCCGGCGAGCCGCGGCCCCCGCCCGCAGCGATCAGGAGGTCCGCTGCCTCGCGGGTGGGCGTGAGCAGGAATGAACTCCTGTCGCTCGTCATCGCCGGGCCCGAGAAGACGTCAACCACGAAGACCAGCACGACGAGCAGCGACCCCTCGAGCGGCCCGGAGACGAGCGCGCCGACGAGCGCGCCGACGCCGATGTAGATAGCCGCGAACGCGAAGACGGCGACAGCGGCGTGCGCCGGATGCTCGATCCCGCTCTCGAGCCAGAGCGTCCCGAGCGCGACCGCGCTCACGGTGACGCCGAGCGTCAGCGAGGCGGCGAGCCTCGCCGCCGCGACGCGCCACGGACCCAGGCCGGCCAATGCCAGCCGACGATCGGCGCCACGGGAAGAGGCCAACTCGAAGAACGCGAGGCTGCCGGACAAGAACGCAGCAGCCCATCCCGCGCTGATGGCTGTCGCCGCACGCTCGGCGAGCGTGCCGCCGAGCGCGCGCGCGAAGTCCCCGAGGACGCTCGCGAAGATCAGCACGAACAGCGCCGGAATCGCGACGAGGAGCGTGAGCGTGAGCGGTGCCCGGAGGTGCTCCCGCGCGAAGGCGGAACCGACCGCGGTGAACGCGCTCACTCGACCGTCCTCCCGTCGACCAGCGTGTAGACGCGATCGAGCCGCTCCCGCTCGGCCAGGAAGTGCGAGACGATCAGGATGCCCATGCCCACATCACGGCGCTGTTCGGCGATGTCCCAGAACCGTAGGTACGTCTCCCAGTCGAAGCCGGCATACGGTTCGTCCAGCAGGAGCAGGTCTGGCTCGTGCATCAATGCGAGCGCCAGGTTGAGCTTCTGGCGCGTGCCGCCGGAGAGCTCCTCGACGCGGTATCCGCGGTAGCGTCCGAACCGCAGATCCTCGAGCAGTGGCACTACGGCGCGCTCGCGGTCCTCCAGGCCCAGGCCGTAGGCGTGGGCAAACAGCGCGAAGTGCTCGTCGACCGTGAGCTTGTCCCAGAGCATCGGCAGCTGCGGGCAGTACCCGAGCCGCCCAGGCCGCTCAACGGTCCCGCCGTCGCGGCGGAGCAGGCCGACGATGATCTGGAGCAGCGTGCTCTTGCCGGAGCCGTTCTCGCCGACCAGCCCGACGAGCTCGCCCGAGCGCACGTCGAAGCTGGCGCCTTTGAGCACCTCGGTCGTGCGCCGGAAGGGCCGGATCCCGCGCCGGAACGACTTCGTCACGTCGCGTACACGCAATACCGTGCCAGGCGGCCGCTCCTCCATCGCCTCAGCGTAAGCAAGCCACTCCACCGTGCGGTCGAGAGCCAGCCCGTTCGCTACGCGGGGGAGATACGGATGAACGACGCACGACGCGATCCTACGATGTGTCGGAATGGAGGCTACGATGTGTCGGAATGGAGGCGACGAACTACACCCGTCCGTTGCCCAGCCTGCGCATTGCGGGGCGCCGTGTCTGGGTTGCGGTGTCGGCAGCGGCGGCCGCGGTGCTCGGGGCACTCCCACACCTCCTCCACCACGTCGGCCCGCTCGCCGGTGCTGCGCTGTTCGCGGGGGCCGGTGGGACGTTCCTGTTCGGGGCGCTCGGCTTCCTGGCGGCGATCCCGTTCCTCCTGCGCCTGCGCCGCCATTGCGGCGGGTGGAAGGTGCCAGGGCTCGCGCTCGCAGCGATGGTCGTCACCTTCGCGGTGTCGACGCTCGTCATCGGTCCGGCGCTCGCGGGCGATGACGCCGACGAGCGGCCCCCCGCTTCAGCGCCATCCGAGCCGGCGGAACCGACCGGGCACGAGGCGCATCACTAGGACGAGCCGCCGACGAATGAGCGAAGGGAGTTGAGACTGATGCAGACAGGTGAACTCGGCGGCGCTGTTGCGATGGTGATCGCCGACTGGGACGGCCACCACGGTTGGGACGACGGATGTTGGATCGTGATGGGAATCGGCATGATCGTCTTCTGGGCGCTCGTGATCCTCGGCATCGTCTGGGCCGTTCGGACGCTGTCCAGCGGACAGGGCAGCGCAGCATCGAACCGGCCGGAGCCGACGGCGATCGAGGTGCTCGAGCGGCGACTCGCCGAGGGCGAGATCTCGGTCGAGGAGTACGAACAGCGCCGGGACGTGCTCACGCGTGATGCCTCTAAAGCCTCCTAGCGAGACTGCCGACACTCAAGTGCGATCCGCGCACGCGATCGACACTCGCTTGCGCTGCCGTCTCGCGCGCATCGAGGGTCAGTGCATGGAATTGCGCGGATGGTCGACGACGGCCGTCCGACCCGGGATGTCGTCACGCAGATCCGCGCCGTGGGCGCCGCGCTCGACGCCGTCGGCTTGAGCCTGGTCGAACGAGACGCTCGTCAGCGCTTCGAGGACTCGGCGACGAGCCCCGAGGCGGTCGATGCGCTCGTCGCCGACCTCGCGCATCTCATGGGGCGATAGACCGACGCTTCGATGCTCGACGACGAGCTCTTATGTGCCGGATGGAAGGGCGTCGACCCCGAGCGGCTTGCGAGGATCGTGTCCGAGCTCGAGCGCGGCTTCGCGGCGTTGGCGGGTGTCGAGCGCGGGGTGTCGATCTTCGGGTCCGCGCGGACGCCGGCCGACCACCCCACCTACGTGCTCGCTCGCGAGACCGCGGCGTGCCTGGGGCGTGCCGGCTTCGCCGTCATCACGGGCGGTGGCCCGGGGATCATGGAAGCCGCGAACCGCGGCGCCCGGGATACCGGCGCGCTTTCCATCGGGCTGAACATCGACTTGCCGTACGAGCAACGCCTGAACGACTACGTCGATCTCGGACTCAACTTCCGCTATTTCTTCGTCCGCAAGCTGCTGTTCGTCCGCTATGCGCAGGCATTCGTCATCTTCCCCGGCGGCTTCGGGACGCTCGACGAGATGTTCGAGGCCCTCACGCTCATGCAGACGGGACGGATCCGCCACTTCCCCTTGATCCTGGTGGGTTCCGGTCGCTGGGCCGCCTTGCTCGACTGGATCCGGGGCGATCTCGTGACCAACGGCCTGATCGGCGCGCTCGACCCCGACCTCATCCAGGTCACCGAGGACCCGCGCGAGGTGTGCTCGATCGTCGAGGCGGCATGCCGCCGTCAGCAGCAGCGCTATGGCGGGAACGGGATTGCCGACGAACTCTGAACTGTCACGAGGCTCGCAAGGCCTCCACCGGTTGCGCAAGGCGCTGTTCGGCGACTGGCATCCGCTGTTGCGCGATCCGCTCGACCTGTTGCGGCTGTCGTTCGCCGGTGCGGCCGTGGCCTTCGGCCTGGCCGGCAGCTTCGAGTACTCGGTGCGCCTGACCGGGACCTTCCTGCTCGTCCTTGCGGCGCAACGCCTGCGGCTGCCCCGCCTGTTCGACCTGCTCTTCATCGTGGGGATGTGGCTACAGGCATGGGGAAATGCCCTGCGGCTCTTCGAGAACATCGACTGGTGGGACAACCTCGTGCACCTCTTCGTCCCGTTCTCGAGCGTTCCCGTCCTCTACGTCCTGCTCGTGCGCCTGGGGCTGGTTCACCATGAGATCACCGACGAGGGCCACCCGGCGCGCCATCACGTCGGCCTGGCGATCTTCGCCGTCGCCATCGGACTCTCGATCGGCGCGATCTACGAGGTCTACGAGTACGTGGCCAGTCGCTGGCTGAACGCGCCGATCGAGATCGGCTACTCGGACACGATCTTCGACCTCGTCCTCGACACGCTCGGTGCGCTCGCAGGCGGGATCCTGCTCATGCTGTGGGCCGCTGGGCGCCGCGGCACCGAACGTGAGCAGCTTGCCTAGCGCCGTTCAGGATCGTCTGGCAGAGTCCGACGTGTTGTAGGATCGACAGTACGGCTAGCGGGTGTCTGCCGGTTTCGCGGCTAGCGGGTGTCTGCCGGTTTCGCCAGGCAGCCGCGTGGAACGCGACGACAGGAGCCTCGTCATGGAGCCGAAGGAACACGCAACCGCGGTGCTCGATGTCCGCCCGATGCTGCGGGGATCCGAGAAGGTCACCGTCGAGGCGGTCTTGGGGCGCGTGGACGGCGTGGAAACGGTCGAGGCAAATCCGGTGGCCCAGACGGCCAGCGTGACCTACGATCCACACCGCGTTTCGCTCGCGGACCTGCGCCGGGTCGTCGAGGAGTGTGGCTATCACTGCGCGGGCCAGTCGGTGCCGTCGCACATCTGTGATCCCGAGGCGGAACCCGACCCGATCCAGGGGGACGGAGCGGTGGTGACGACGCCCACTGAGGAGCGGGCCAAGCCCGAGGCGCACGCCGGCCATCGTGGCCACGGCGAGGCGGCGACACTGCGCTCGCCGGACGAGGTGATGGGTCACGGCGGTCATGGCGCGATGTCGATGGAGGAGATGGTCGCCGACATGCGCAACCGCTTCCTCGTCGCGGCGCTGCTGGCAATCCCGATCGTGGTCTGGTCGCCGATCGGGCATGACGTCTTCGGCATCGATATCGGCGTGCCCTTCGGGCTGCGTGAAGACGTCTGGGCGCTGCTGCTGAGTCTCCCGGTGATCTTCTACTCGTGCTCGATCTTCTTCTCGGGCGCTGTGCGTGCGCTCAAGGCGCGCACGCTCGACATGATGGTCCTGGTCGCGGTGGCGGTCGGCGCCGGGTGGCTGTACTCGCTCGTTGTCACGCTGACCGGCGGCGGCGAGGTGTTCTACGAGGCGGCGGTCGTACTCGCCGCGTTCGTCCTGCTGGGCCATTGGTTCGAGATGCGCGCCCGCGGCGGAGCCAACGACGCGGTGCGGACATTGCTCGACCTCGCTCCGCCGAAGGCGCTGGTGATCCGCGACGGCGCGACCGTCGAGGTGCCGACGTCCGAGGTCGTCGCCGGCGACCTGCTGCTCGTCCGGCCTGGGTCGAAGATCGCCGTGGATGGCGTAGTCGAGGACGGCGAGAGCGAAGTCGACGAGTCGATGGTGACCGGCGAGAGCCTGCCGGTCCACAAGGCGCCGGGCGACGAGGTCATCGGAGGGACGATCAACGAGAACGGGACGTTGCAGGTCCGTGCGACGAAGATCGGCGCGGACACCGCGCTGGCGCAGATCGTCAAGCTCGTCCAGGAGGCCCAGAACTCCAAGGCGCCGGGACAGAAGCTGGCGGATCGGGCGGCGTTCTGGCTCGTCTTCGTCGCGCTCCTTGGCGGGGCGGCCACGTTCGCCGCCTGGATGCTTTTCAGCGACCGCCCGGCGGCCGACGCCGTGCTGTTCGCGATCACCGTCGTCGTGATCACCTGCCCTGACGCGCTTGGGCTGGCGACGCCGACGGCGATCATGATCGGCACCGGCCTCGGCGCCAAGCGCGGGATACTGTTCAAGAACGCGATCGCGCTCGAGACGTCCGCGCACATCGACACGGTGGTGATGGACAAGACCGGGACGCTGACCAAGGGCGAGCCGGAGGTCACCGACATCGTCGCCGACGGCTTGGACGAGCGTGAGCTGCTGCGATTGGTGGCCGCCGTGGAGCGCTTGTCCGAGCATCCGCTGGCTGACGCGATCGTGCGCCGATCCGACGAGGCCGGTGTGCCCGAGGTCCCGGCGTCGGACTTCCAGAACGTCCCCGGGCACGGCGCGATCGCGACCGTCGACGGACACCGCGTCGCGGTCGGCAACCGGCGGTTGATGACCGACCAAGGCGTCGATCTCGGCGAGCTCGGGGCGCGGCGTGATGAGTTCGCGGCCGGAGGCCGGACGGCGGTGATGGTCGCCGTCGACGGGCGAGCGGCGGGCGTCATCGCGCTAGCCGACGCCGCGCGGCCGACCTCGGTGCAGGCAGTAGCCGCGCTGCACGATGCCGGCGTGGAGGTCGTCATGCTCAGCGGCGACAACCAGGCGACGGCGGAGCGGATCGCCAGCCAGCTGGGGATCGACACGGTCATCGCGGAGGTTCTGCCCGGCGACAAGGCCGCCAAGATCGCCGAGCTCCAGCAGGCGGGACGCAAGGTGGCGATGGTCGGCGACGGCGTCAACGACGCCCCGGCGCTCGCCCAGGCAGATCTGGGCATCGCGATCGGTGCCGGGACGGACGTCGCGATCGAGACGGCCGATGTCGTGCTCATGCGCTCCGATCCGCTGGACGTCGCCACGGCGATGGCGATCGGCCGGGGGACGCTGCGCAAGGAGCGGCAGAACCTCGCGTGGGCGGTCGGCTACAACACGATCGCGCTGCCGATCGCGGCCGGCGTCTTCGAGCCTTCACTCGGACTCGTGCTGCGGCCGGAGATCGCGGCGCTCTCGATGTCGGGCTCGAGCCTGATCGTCGCCGTCAACGCCCTCCTGCTCAAGCGCCTACGCGTCCCGTCGCCCCAGCCCGGAGACGAGGAACCGCCTGCCGCCGAGCCGCCACGTCCCGTGCGCGAGCAGGTCGAGCCGGCCACATGACCGGATGCCGTTCGCAGCGCGAGCGGCGGCGGTCCTCAGGCGCGGCCGGCGGGTCGTACCACGAGACGGCCGTAGAGCACGCCCCGCTGGCAGCTCATCGGGTAGCTGCCCGAGCGGCCGTAGCTCGACGCCGACATCCTCGAACGTAGAGCGGTTCTGAAGGTTCGGCGAAGGCCCTTCGCCGATCTCGTGAAAGCACAGCTGCGCGACGGCGTCGCGGAGCCGGCGGCATCTCAGGAAAGCGAGGTCGGCCGGCGGCGCTCCGGCGCGCGGCCGGGGGGCTGGCGCAGCGTCGGTGCGGGCTTGGCGGGTGCAATCCGCGCGGCCGCCGGTTGCCCCGGCCGCACCTGAAGCACGTCGCCCCAGTGGGTGACCTCGATGGCGTCGCCGCTCTCGATCGCATAGGGCGCGTCGCTCGGCGTGATCTCGACACGCAATCGTCGCCCGCGATACGTCAACGGGAAGGCCAGCCGTGGGATGCCGTCGGGCAGGCGCGGCGCGAACGACAGGCGGTCGGCATCCTCGCGCAGCCCGGCGAGGCCGTTGATCACAGCGGCCCAACCCCCGGCGAGTGCGGCGAGGTGGAGGCCGTCGGCGGTGTTGCGGGCGGTGTCGTGATGGTCGAGGAGGATCGCCTCCGCGAGATAGTCATAGGCGAGCTGCACATCGCCGACCTCGGCGGCCATGACCGCCTGCGTGCCGGCCGCCAGGGAGGAGTCGCGGACGGTCAGCGCCTCGTAGTAGGCGAAGTTGCGACGCTTCTGCTCGTCGGTGAACGCGTCGCCGCGGACCGTCATCGCCAGCACGAGATCGGGCTGCTTGATCACCTGCCGGCGGTAGAGCTCGAAGTACGGGACATGCAACAGCAGCGGGCACTGCTCGGGCGCGACCGCCGCGAAGTCGAACGGGGCGTGGCGCGTGAAGTCCTCGTCTTGGAGATGGATGTTGAGCTCGGGGTCGTACGGGATCGTCATCGCATCGGCGGCGCGGCGCCACGCGACGACCTCTCCGGGCTCCACTCCGAGTGCCTCCGAGCCGAGCCGGTCGACGAGCGCGGCGGCCGCTCGGAGGTTGGCCTGCGCCATGAGGTTGGTGTAGAGGTTGTTGTCGACGAGCGTCGAGTATTCGTCGGGTCCGGTGACGCCGTCGATCGAGAACCGCCCGCCGCGACGGTCGTCGTGGTATCCCAGGCTGGCCCACATCCGTGCGATCTCGACGAGCAGTGGCGCGGCGACCTCGCGCTCGAAGCGCTCGTCGCCGCTCACCGCGGCGTGCCGCGCTGCGGCATGCGCGATCGCCGCGTTGACGTGAAATGCGGCGGTGCCCGCCGGGAGATAGCCGGAGCATTCCTCGCCGCCGATCGTCCGCCACGCGAACGCGGCGCCGCGCAATCCGAGCCGGCGCGCCTTCGCCTTTGCCTTCGGAAGCGTCGAGGCCCGCCAGCGCAGCGCGTTCTCGGCGTGGTCTGGAGCGCAATAGCTCAGCGCCGGCAGCACGAACATCTCGGTGTCCCAGAACGTGTGTCCGCTGTAACCGGGCCCCGTCAAGCCCTTCGCGGGTATCGCGTGGCCTTCGGCGCACGCCGCGTTCTGGTGGAGTTGGAAGAGCGCGTACCGCAACGCGTGCTGGACCTCGGCGTCGCCCTCGAGCTCGATATCGGCGTGGGCCCAGACATCGTCGAGCGCAGCGTGCTGCATCGCAGCGAGCCGCTCGAATCCGAGCGCGCGACCGACATCGAGGCTCCGCCGCACGGTGGCGAGCAGCGTCCCGGGCTCGGCATCGGGCGCCCCGTGATAGGCGAGCAGCTTCGCGAGCCGGATCGGGCGCCGCGCCTCCGCGGTGCCCGTCAAGGTCCACCGCGCCAGCGAGCCGTCCGCTTCGATCGTCTCGGCGAACCCGTCACCCGCGATCAACTCGTGGTCCATGCCGGCCGCGACGACGTGACCGCTGCGTCGTGTCTGATGGGCGAGGAGCGCCCGCCGGCGCTCGTGCTCGCTGCAGCGGGCGACGAGCGTGTCGGCCGGCAGGACGGCGCCCTCGCGGGGGTCGTCGGTTGCCCGCCTCGCGAGAGCCCGCACGGCGAGATCCGACGCGACGGTTAGCCGCAGCGGGCGTCCGATCGCCTCGGCCTCGTAGGCGATCCCCGCGATCTCGGGCCGCGCGAGAGAGACCAGCCGCCTGCTGCGAACGGCGATCTCGTGGCCGCCCGGCGAGCGCCAGCGCAGCGTGCGCACCAGCATGCCCGCCCGCAGGTCGAGCACGCGCTCGTGCTCGAGAAGCGTGCCTGTCCGCAGATCCAGCGGCTCGCCCTCGACGAACAGTGCGATGCGCGTGCCGTCAGTGACGTTGACGAGGACCTGATCGATCTCAGGGTCGCCGGCGCCGCGCTCGGCGTAGGGGATCGGCCGCGTCTCGAAGAATCCGGCGAGGTAGGTACCCGGGAGCGCAGCAGGCGCACCTTCGTCGAGCGTGCCCCTGATGCCGAGATGGCCGTTGCTCAGCGACAGCATCGTCTCGCTGTGCGCGGCGTCGTCCGGCGGCCAGCCGGTTTCGCGGTGGACCCACGGCTCGAGCTGCGGCCTCATCTCTCGCTGAGGAGCTCGGCGAGATCGTCGACGACGATGTCGGCGCCTGTAGCGCGCAACTCCGCGCCGCGGCCCACGCGGTCGACGCCGACGACGAGCCCGAAGGCGCCAGCACGACCGGCGGCGACGCCGGCCAGCGCATCCTCGAAGACGGCCGCGTCCGCCGGCTCGACCCCAAGTCGGCGTGCGGCCTCGAGGAAGACGTCAGGGGCGGGCTTGCCGGCGAGTCCGAGCGTGTGCGCGACTGTGCTGTCCACGGTGGCAGCGAACATGTGTGCCAGTCCGGCAGCGTCAACCACGGCGGTCGCATTCTCGCTCGACGTCACGAGCGCGCATGCCAGCCCGGCGTCTCGCGCGGCGGCCAGGAACCGCACGGAGCCCTCGTAGGCCTTCACGCCGTCGCTTGCGATCAGCGCGCGTACCAGCTCGTTCTTACGCCTGGCCAGGCCGTGGACGGTCTCTGCTGATGCGGCGTCCTCGGGGGTTCCCTCCGGAAGCGTGATCCCGCGTGCGTCAAGAAAGGCACGGACCCCGTCGACGCGCGGCCGGCCGTCGACGTATTCGCCGTAGTCGCGATCCGCGTCGAAAGGTCGCGCCAACTCGCCTGCACCGCGCCGGCGCAGGAACGCGTCGAAGGTCTGCTTCCAGGCCGCTGCATGCACCTCCGCTGTGCGCGTCAGTACTCCGTCGAGGTCGAACAAGCACGCGGTGATGCGCGCGGGGAGCCGCAAGTGTGCGCTCACGGCGCTCCTATCCGGGGAGGCCGCGGACGGGCTCGGGCTCGGGCGCGGCTCGGTCCTCGGCCGGCCAGGTCCAGTCTCGCACGTCTGGCATGTCGTCACCCACATCCCGGGTGTATGCCCGGTGGCGGAGACGCTCGTCGGCCATCTGCTGGCGCACGTGCGCCGCACGTGCGCCGAGGCCGGGGACGCGGTCGATCACGTCGATGACGAGGTGGAAGCGATCCATGTCGTTGAGCATCACCATGTCGAATGGCGTCGTCGTGGTGCCCTCCTCCTTGTAACCGCGCACGTGGAGGTTGGGGTGGTTGGTGCGCCGGTACGTCAGGCGGTGGATCAGCCAGGGGTAGCCGTGGTAGGCGAAGATCACCGGCCGGTCGGCCGTGAAGAGCGCGTCGAACTCGGCGTCGGGGAGGCCGTGCGGGTGCTCGCGTGCGTCTTGGAGGCGCATCAGGTCGACGACGTTGACGACGCGGACCTTGACGTCGGGCAGGACGTCACGCAGGATCGCGGCCGCCGAGACGGTCTCGAGGGTCGGGATGTCGCCCGCGCACGCGAGCACGACGTCAGGCGCCTGTCCGCCGTCGTTGCTTGCCCACTCCCACGTGCCGATCCCACGGGTGCAGTGCGCGATCGCTTCGTCCATCGTCAGGTAGTTGAGCGACGGCTGTTTGCCCGCGACGATCACGTTGACGTAGTTCCGGCTGCGCAGGCAGTGGTCGGCGACAGAGAGCAGGCAGTTCGCGTCGGGCGGGAGGTAGACCCGGATGATCTCGGCCTTCTTGTTGACGACGTGGTCGATGAAGCCCGGGTCCTGGTGCGAGAAGCCGTTGTGGTCCTGGCGCCAGACGTGAGACGTGAGCAGGTAGTTCAGCGAGGCGATCGGGCGACGCCAGGGGATCTCGCGTGTCACCTTCAGCCACTTCGCGTGCTGGTTGAACATCGCGTCGACGATGTGGATGAACGCCTCGTAGCAGTTGAAGATGCCGTGGCGCCCGGTGAGCAGATACCCCTCCAGCCAGCCTTCACAAAGGTGCTCCGACAGCACCTCGACGACACGCCCGGACGGCGCGAGATGGTCGTCGGTCACAAGGCGCGGAGCATTCCACTGGCGGTCGGTGGTCTCGAAAACCGCTCCGAGGCGGTTCGAGACGGTCTCGTCGGGGCCGAAGATCCGGAACCGGTCGTCGTTGCTCGCTACCACATCGCGGAGGAAGCCGCCGAGCACGCGGGTGGCCTCACTTGACGTCGTCGCCGGCGCTTTGAGGTCGACCGCGTAGTCGCGGAAGTCGGGCCGGTCGAGATCCCGCAACAGCAGCCCGCCGTTGGCGTGCGGGTTGGCGCCCATCCGCCGGTCGCCCTCGGGCGCCAGCGCGGTGATCTCAGGTCGCACGGCGCCGCTCTCGTCGAACAACTCCTCAGGCTTGTACGAGCGGAGCCAATCCTCGAGCTGGGCGAGGTGCTCCGGTCGCTTGGCGAGGTCGGCGAGCG
Organism: Thermoleophilum album; assembly: GCF_900108055.1. Lineage (GTDB taxonomy): Bacteria > Actinomycetota > Thermoleophilia > Solirubrobacterales > Thermoleophilaceae > Thermoleophilum > Thermoleophilum album. The sequence goes on from NZ_FNWJ01000003.1 coordinate 15,125, forward strand.
GTACCTGGTGCGAGCGGAACGAGCCCTCGGCCGGCCGTCCGTCGACCTCCTTCGGACCTGTCCAGCCCTTCGGCGTGACGAGGACGATCATCGGCCACCGGACTCGCGCGGCTTCGTGCCCCGCGCGGGCTTCAGCTTGGATACGCCGGATTTCGCACACCGCCTCGTCGAGCGCGGTGGCCATCGTCTGGTGGACGTCGGACGGTTCCGAGCCCTCCACGAACCACGGCCGGTGTCCGAAGCCCTCGAGCAGGGCTCGTAGTTCGTCGCGAGGGATGCGTGCGAGGACGGTGGGGTTGGCGATCTTGTAGCCGTTCAGATGCAGCACCGGCAGGACGGCACCGTCACGGGCGGGGTCGACGAACTTGTTGGCCTGCCAGCCGGCGGCGAGCGGCCCGGTCTCGGCCTCGCCATCGCCGACGACGCAGCACACCAGCAGGTCGGGGTTGTCGAACGCCGCGCCGTAGGCGTGGATCAGCGAGTAGCCGAGCTCGCCGCCCTCGTTGATCGAGCCGGGGGTCTCGGGTGCGACATGGCTGGGGATGCCGCCGGGGAACGAGAACTGGCGGAACAGGTGGCGTAGCCCCTCCTCGTCGTGGCTGATGTGGGGATAGACCTCGCTGTAGGTGCCTTCCAGGTAGGTACTCGCCACGAGCGCCGGCCCCCCATGTCCCGGCCCGGTGACATAGATCGCGTCCAGGTCGTGACGCTTGATCGCCCGGTTCAGGTGTGCGTAGACGAAGTTGAGCCCGGGCGTGGTGCCCCAGTGGCCGAGCAGCCGTGGCTTGATGTGCTCGATGCGCAGCGGCTCGCGGAGGAGCGGGTTGTCGAGCAGGTAGATCTGCCCGACCGAGAGGTAGTTGGCCGCGCGCCACCAGCCATCGACGCGGCGGAGTTCCTCGTCGGTGAGAGCGGCGGAAGGAGAACTGGGCTCGAACTCGTTCATCTCATCTCCTCGCGGATGTCACAGGAAGGGGAGCCAGTTCTCGAGTCCAATCCTCGGAGAACCTACTCAACGCCGGCCGCCGCCGAAGCGCCCGGCGTAACCGACGCTCATCACCGCGAGCGCGAGCGCCGCGATCAGGAGAACGACGCGAGCGACACCCCCGGTCTCGTTCAGGCGCAGGTACAGCGCAACCGACAGCAGCGCCGCACACGCCAGCGCCAGGGCGATCAACGCGAGATTGCGCATGGCCTACGCGAGCGCGATCGCGACCAGGACCGCGACGATGACGATCGCCACGCAGCACGAAACCAGGACGTACAGCAGCAGCCAATCGCGGCCAGCGCCAAAGCGCGAGTTCGCCTTACGGTCGTCGTCATGCGGCCGGGGACGTCGTGGTCATCGCGAGCCCCCGCCGCCGTGCGACATGCCCGCCATCATGAGGACCATCATCGCCGTGCAGGCCAGCGCCACGACGAGGAAGCCCCCGCCCGCGCCGCTTGCCACCAGGAGGACGGCGATCAGCAGCATCGGGATGCAGCAGGCGATCATCGCCCAGCGGCTGTGACTGTGCTTGTGCTCCCCCTCGGGTGGGTCGCGCTCGTCGATACGTGAGTTGGGATCCCAGGTGCTCATGCCGGCCTCCTCAGAGATGGCGGGACGTAACCGAGCTTGCGATACAGCGGGCAGTGCCCGAGCGCCCCCGTCAGGACCAGGTCGAGGCCGGCAAGCATCAGCAGCACCTCGAGCACCGTGCTGACGGCGCCACCCGTCGAAGCGAGCAGGAGCACGCCACCGACGATGGCCACCAGGCCGATGAAGACCCGTGCGAAGCGCTCGGGCGCAGTGATGTTGACCGTGGGACGCTTCATCTCGGCTCCCCCTCCTTCCGCTGTGTCCGACACAGCGTAGGACTTCCGCGATGCGATGTCATCCGGGGTTGGGTGCCGCCCGGGGCGGAGCTTCCGCGGATGCGGGGTGCCATGGTCATCGTGGACGCGGATCGATCCGCGCAGGACGCCGAGCCTGCAGCGGAATTCGTGGTCGCCGGCCGGCAGGGGACCGAGATCGATGGCCACGTCCTCGAAGGGCGGGAGCATGACGCTCTTGCCGAGGCTCGGGAACACCACGTGGCTGGAGCAGGCTGCGGTCTCCTCGCGCCGGAGAACGAGCCTAAGGCGCTCGCCGGGTCGGGCGTCGATCACGCTGGGCGAGAAGCTGCCGTTCACCCGGACCCACGCGACGCCTTCGCTGTAGCGCGATCGTCCGGGTTGCATGCGGGAGAGGGGACTCATGCGGGCAGCATCGCGCGGCGGTTCGAAGATCCGGTGAAGGTGCTGCGCGCTTCTCGTGAGCGCGACGGCCGCTTCCCTTCACGGATTCCTCACATCGGCCACACGTGTTCTTCACGGCCCCTGCCGACGATTCCCCCAGCAGCGCTCACCCTGAAGGAGCACGAGAACGTGAAGCACAAGCTCGCCTGGCTCACGGCCGCGTTCGCGGCCGGAGCTTTCGGCATCGCAATCGCCCTGGCCTCGTCCGGCACGGAAGACAGGCCGCCGGTGGCCGCCCCGCAGGACCAGCCCGCCCCGCCCGGGCACACGGCCGTCGGGCCGCAGAGAACGGTGTACGTGGCCGCAGCGGCCGGGTCGTCGACGTCGACCCAGGACGAGCTGAAGGCGGTACGTGTCGCCGGCTCGATCCCGGCCGGTCCGACCGAGGCGACGGTGGTGACCGATACGGATTGCGCCCCCGACGCAGCCGGGGTCTCGCACTGCCTGAACGAGCTTCGCCTGCCAGGCGGCCGTCGGCTGACCGTCCGCCATGCCCACAAGATGTCCGAGGTGGCGTGCCTGACCCCGGGCGAACGCGTCACCGTCGCTCCCGCCTGATTCCGCTTCGTCAGCGGATCGGGTCGGTCTTTGGGGCGTGCGGCTCGGGACCGGCGGGCAGCGTGACGCGCATCGTCGTGCCTTCGCCGACTGCACTGTCGACCTCGATGCGCCCGCCGTGGGCGCGGACCAGCTCGCTGGCGATCGCGAGCCCGACGCCGGTGCCGCCGGTCGCGCGCGAGCGCGACCGCTCGCCGCGCCAGAAGCGCGTGAAGAGATGCGGAAGGTCCTCCGGGGGGATGCCATGCCCCGTGTCGGCGACCTCGAGGAGGACGTCGGCGTCCTGGCGCCGGGTGGAGAGGACGACCGCCCCGTCCGGGTCCGTGTAGCGCAAGGCGTTCGAGAGCAGGTTGTCGACGACCTGCTCGAGCCTGCCTCGGTCGCCGTGCATCGCCGCTGGGCTGAGCTGCTGTCGGAAGCGGATCTGCTTGCGCTCGAAAAGCTCGCCATACACAGCGGCTCGGGCCCTCGCGACATCGGCGAGATCGAGCGCTGTCCGGTCGAGCAACAACCCCGGTCGCTCCGCGTCCGCCAGCCTGCCGATGTCCTCGATGAGGCGGGTCAGGCGTAGCGCCTCGGTGTGCATCGACTCGAGGTTCGCGCGCTCGTCGTCGAGCACGCCGTCCTGCGCGGCCTCGATGCGCCCGAGAATCCCACTCACCGGCGTGCGCAGCTCATGCGCCACGTCCGCCACGGTCGCTCGCCGGAGCTCTTCCTCCCGCTCGAGCGTCCGCGACAGCCGATCGAGGGCGTGAGCGAGCTGCTCGATCTCCGCGCCGCCGCCATCTCCCCGGAGCCGCGTCGAGAGGTCGCCGCGCTCGACACGCCTGGCCGCCTCGGTGAGCCGGCGTATCGGCCGCGTGAGCGAGGACGCGACCAGGACGGCGGCCAGGAGGGCGAGCGCGACGGCCAGCAGCCCAGCCACCATGTGCTGGCTGTCCAGCCTCGAACGGAGGTCTTGCTCCTCCTCGGTGAGCAGGCCGCTGCCGAGCGACGCGACGCTGACCGTTCCCACGCGTCGTGCCCCGACGCGCACCGGGGCGCTCGCGCGCTCTGCGTCCGCCGGGCGCGCGCCGGTCGGTGCGAGGACATGCCGTCCTGCGGCGTCGATCACGACAAGCGACATCTGGTTGGCCTGCGCCACGTGGCGGAGCTCGTCGGCGACGCGCTCGTTCCACCCGCCCTCGCGCTGGTAGAACCGCGCCGCCAGCGCGGCCGTGTGGTCTGCCGATGCCTGGAGGCGCTCGCGCGCGAAGTCGGTCAGGCTCGCATCAAGACCGCGATTCGCAAGGAGAGTGGCAAGCGCGACCGCCGCGACAGCGACGGCGCCGAGCGCGGTCGCAAGGCGCGCCCGGAGTCCGAGCCGCCGCAGGCGACTCACGACGGCTTGGCGCCCAGCCGGTATCCGACGCCGTGCACCGTCTCGACGTAGCGCGGGCGTGCCGGATCGGGCTCGATCTTCTTGCGCAGGTTCTTCACGTGCGCGTCGATCGTGCGCTCATAGCCCTCGAAGTCGTATCCGCGCACCCGGTTGATGAGCTCGAACCGGGAGTACACGCGTCCTGGATACTGCGCCAGGGCCAGCAGCAGCGCGTACTCGCTCGGGGTGAGGTCGACGGTGCGGTCGCCGGCCACGACCTCACGACGCGACGTGTCGATCCGCAGGGCGCCGCCGTCGAAGCTCAGGTGCTCGACCAGGGGTACGTCTCCGCCGCCGGTGCGGCGGAGCACCGCCTTGACCCGCGCCACCAGCTCGCGCGGGCTGAAGGGCTTCGCCAGGTAATCGTCGGCCCCGAGCTCGAGGCCGGTCACACGATCCTCCTCGGCGGACTTCGCGGTGAGCATCAGGATGGGCACGTCCGAGCGCCGGCGCACCTCCCGGCAGATCTCCTCGCCCGAGAGGTCGGGGAGCATGAGATCGAGGACGAGCAGCGCGGGTTGCTTGCTCTCGGCGAGCCGCAGGCCCTCCAGCCCGTTGTCGGCCGAGTAGACGATGAAGCCCTCCCGCTCCAGGTAGGCGCGCACGACCTCGTGCACCGACGGCTCGTCGTCGATCACCAGGATCTTCTCGTTCACTGCGGCGAGCTTAGCTCCGACGCGTCGTCGGACGGCCTTCACAGAAGCGGCAGCGGCTCTTCACAGATCCTTCACGGCCGCTGCGTACACTCGCCGCGTGGCGGGGCGTCCCGCCGAAGTCAAGACAACGGAGACCTTCGTGGAGAACACCCGACAAGAGGAGAAGCTCGATGTCCTGCCGTGGCTGGCGACGGCGGGGGTGCTCCTCGCCGTGGTGGCGGTCGCGCTGGCGGCGGTCGCGCTCGTGAGGTCCGGCGACGAGATCACGGCCGCATCGACCGGGATGGCCTCGATGTCGGCGGGAGGCATGGATCACATGACCCCGCTGCCTATCGACGGCATCGCGGACCCGCCATCCGATCGTGGCAACGTCCCGCTCAACGGCGTGCGCCGCGACGGCGCGCTCGAGTTCACCCTCGACGCGCGCCCGGTCTGGTGGCGGATCTTCGGCCGGCAGCGCTTGGCGGCGTGGGCCTACAACGGCATCGTGCCCGGCCCCGTGATCCGCGTCCGCAACGGTGAGCGCGTCCGCGTGCGCTTCACGAACCGCCTCCCGGAGGCCACGACGGTGCACTGGCACGGCGTCGGGGTCCCGAACTCGCAGGACGGCGTTCCCGACGTGACGCAGAAGCCGATCCAGCCGGGCGACACCTACACGTACGAGTTCACCGCCCGCCCAGCCGGCAACCCGCGTGGGGGCGGCACCTTCCTCTACCACTCGCACGTCGACGAGGACCGGCAGATGTCGGCGGGGCTGGCCGGCGTGCTCATCATCGACCCGCCCGCCGGCGCCGCGCCCGAGTACGACACCGAGCGCACCGTCGTGGTCTCGGAGTGGACGGCCGACGCCGCGTCCGGACGGACACGTGGGGTGATGGAGATGGAGGGCATGCTCCCCAACTTCTTCACCATCAACGGCAAGAGCTTCCCGGACACCGAGCCGATTCGGGTGCGCGCCGGTGAGCGCGTGCTCCTGCGCCTCGTGAACGCCGGGCAGTTCGAGCACCCGCTGCATCTGCACGGCACCTCGTTCGAGGTCGTGGCGCGCGATGGCCACGCCGTTCGCCCAGAAGGCCGGCGCGACTCGATCACGCTCGCCAGCGGCGAGCGCGCCGACATCGCGTTCGCGCTGCCGCGTGGGAAGTGGGCGTTCCACTGCCACATCGGCCACCACCAGACCAACGACGGCGAGGGCCCGGGCGGCCTCTTCACGATCGTCGAAGCCAGCTGAACGAAGGACTGACATGACCAAGCGAGCACTGACGATCCTGATCGTCGCCGTGCTGGCGATCGGCGGCGCGACCGCCGTCATCGCCAGCAGCCTCACCGGCGGCGGTGATGAGCCCGTCCATACGCTGCCCTCCGGCGAGACGCACACCGGTGAGATGCCGACCGGCACCCACGAGATGGACGACGGCACGTCGATGGAGGGGATGGGGCACTAGGGCCATGGTCTCGGGCGGTGGGCGGCTCGTCGATGGGTTTGCCGTCCACCGCTTGGACATGTACGGTCCTTCCGACATGCTGTCGGAGCCTGCCGCAGCCGCGCGACGCGGCGCAGGATCTTCTCCAGGAGGTGAAGCAGATGCCTACCGACACCGATGATTCCGTCGGCCGCGATCGCGCGACAGCCGCGGACCTCAGCTCATACGTCCTGGTCGTTGCCAGCCTCTACATCGGGTTCGGCTTCCTCTGGTACTACTCGGCGAAGGAGAAGCTCTTCGATCAGGACGGCGAGATGCCGCCGCCGCTGAAGGAGCGCTTCGACGGTTCGTTCCTCGACACGGTCCCAGGGCTGGACACCGCGTGGCTTCTCCTCGGGATCGTCGAGGCGGTGGTATTCCTCGTCGTCGTCGCAAGCCTGCTCGCAGGCGAGTTCCTACCTCACCGGCGCAAGCCGCTGTTGCTCAACTTCCTCGCTCTCAGCATGCTGACGTTCGCCGGAATGCTCTTTGCCGAGTCGATGGTCGGCGAGTTCGAGTCCGTCTTCCAGCTGTTCACCTACCTCGCTGGTACGGCGCTGCTCATCGTGTTGGTGCTGCTCATGCCGCCGTACCGTGACCGGCGCTGGCTCGCGTCGCTCTCGCTCCGCTGATGCCCTCGCAGCCTCACCTCTCCGCGGTCGGCCTCGACCGGACATGAGGATCCGCCGGGCTCGGTGTTCGCATGGACTGGATCGGCGACAACGCGGAAGCGCTCGTAGGCCTGCTGGTCATCTTCGGATGGCTGCTCTGGATACGGAAACGCGCGGCACGACGCGACTGACAGCGCCCCCGCGCCGGTCTACCGCGAACTACAGGTAGCCGAACGGATCCACGGGCGACCCGTTGACGCGCACCTCGAAGTGGAGGTGCGCGCCGAACGAGTTGCCCGTGTTGCCGACGTAGCCCATCACCTGTCCCTGGCGCACCGACGCCCCTTGACTCGTCCCCAGCCGGGACTGGTGGGCGTAGCAGGTGGAGAGGCTGCCGGTGTGCTGGATGCAGGTGTAGTTTCCGTAACCGCCCATCCAGCCGGCGATGACGACACGGCCGGAGTCGGCGGCGCGGATCGGAGTGTCCTCCGGGGCGCTGATGTCGATGCCGGCGTGCTGGCGTCCCCAGCGCGGGCCGAAGGGCGAGGTCAGCGGGCCGTTGATCGGCCAGATCAGCCGGCCCGAGCCGCGGCGGATCGGTGCCGCGGGCGGGTTGCCGGGCACCGGAGGGGAGGCGGATGTCCGCTCCTGGGCGGCGCGGCGAAGGGCCGCCTCCACGCGCGCCTGCTCGGCCTCGAGGGCACGCAGGTCCTCCTGGGCCCGGCGCCGGCTGCTGCGGACGCGCGCGAGTGTCGCCTGGCGCCGGTCGCGGGCCTCCTGCAGGTTCGTGCGCCTGCGCACCACACGTTTCCTGACCGCCGCGATCTCGTTGCGGCGCGCGAGGATGGTCTGCGCGGCGTCTTCGGCACGGCGCTCGAGCGTCAGGAGCTGCTCGGCCTGTCGCTGCGCCCGGGCCTTCGCCGTTCGCACCCGGCCGACGATCCGTTGATCTTGGTCGGAGATGCGATCGAGGAACTCGACCCGTTCGAGGAGGTCGCCGAACCCGTCGGCGTTGAGCACCACCGTGAGGACGTCAGGCTCATCCGTCTTGTAGGCCTCGACGAGCCGCGCGGCCAGGGCGTCCTCGGCGACAGCGAGCTCCTCCCTCAGCTCCGCCAGGCGCCTACGCGCGCGCTCGAGACGGTCGCGGACATCCAGCAGCTCGGTGCGCTTCTCATCGAGCGTCGCCTGGAGGCGCTGCTGTCGACGTTGCAGACCCCTGACCTCGCCTTGGAGGCCGCGGATCTTCTCGTTCTGTGCCGCGATCGTCTGCGTGAGCACGCCTTCGGTCTGCCGCTTGCGCTCGACCTTTGCGCGCTGGCGATCGATCCGTTCGTCGAGCGGAGCCGACAGTCCCGGCAGCGGGAGTACGAGATAGGCCGATAGGCCCAAGGTGATGGGAAGCCAGAAGCGTCGTCTCATCATCGATGTCCATCGGCGCTTACGGGGTTAGCTGACGGGCTCGCGATTGCCGCTACGCCGCGCTCGCGGCGGCGATTCGCCCCAATGGATCGACGGGCCCCCCGTTCGCCCCGGCGAGGCGGGGCAACTCAGCTTGAGGACGGCGGGAGAGTAACAAAGTCCGACGTGATGTCGGATTACTGCGCGCATGCTTGCACCGCCGGCGCGAGGACTTCGTGCGCGCCGCCGAAGCTGTTGCTAGAGTCTCCGACGCTTTGTAGGCCTGCCGAATCCGCGGTCTCCATGAGATCGCGGTACGGGGGACCCAGGTTCGGGGCGAATCGGCCGTTGCACAGGCCGTAGCGCATCTCTTCCAGCGCGAGCCCGGCAGCTAACCCCGGAGGCGCACGAGAAGAGAGGATTGTCGATTGCGTCCTACGCAAATGCTCGGTCGTGGCGCCGTGGTGATGATCGGCGTGGCGACGCTCGTTCCCGCGGCTGCCGCCAGTCCCACCGGTGGCGCTGGGATCCCCGATGACCCGCGCGTACGGGCTCTCAGTTGCGTCGCTACGGCGCAGCGCCCTTGCCCCGCAGATGGAGCGCTCGTCCGCGGCGGCAAGGTGAAGGTCGAGGGATCGGAACTGCAGGCATCCACCGCCCTCATCTTCCGCGGTCGTCGCGGCCGTCGCGACGACGTCCGCGTGAAGCCGCGAAAGGTGGAAGAGGGAGGAATCGAGGCGAACGTGCCGCGGAGAGCGCGCAGCGGGCCGGTCGTTGTCGTGAACCGCTTCGGCGCCACCACTCGAGCGGCTCGGCACGTGGCGGTCAAGGCCGCTGCTCGGCCCGAGCCGATCGACGCCGCGCCAGGCGGCAAGTTCTTCTTCGCGGGGCGATCCAAGCCGACCTTCACGTTCCAGGTAGGCCGAGCCGTGACGGCGCAGGTGGAGCTCGTTCGCGAATCGGATGGCGCGGTCGTGCGAGCGTGGGACGTCCCGGCCGAGCCCGGTCGCCCGGCCGAGATCCGCTGGGACGGAAAAACCGTCGACGGGGGCGTGCAGAATGGCCGCTACCGCTTCCGCATCGCAGGCGACGCAGCCACTGCGGCGAGCCCCGCCCCCGACGCGCAGGCCGACTTCGCCTACTTCGACCACGTCTTCCCGATCCGCGGGCGTCACAACATGGGCTACACCGACACGAACAACTTCGGTGGCGGTCGCAACCACAAGGGCCAGGACATGTTCGCTGCTTGCGGCACGCGCCTGGCGGCAGCCCGCGGCGGTCGCGTGAAGTTCGCCGGGTATCACAGCGCCGCCGGCAACTACGTCGTCATCGATGGCGCCGGCACGGACGTCGACTACGTCTACATGCACTTGCGCTCGGCCCCGCTCGTCAGGACCGGGCAGCGTGTGTTCACCGGGCAGCAGATCGGTGAAGTCGGAGAAACCGGACGCGCAACCGGCTGCCACCTGCACTTCGAGATGTGGTCGGCGCCCGGCTGGTATGACGGCGGGGCGGCCTTCGACCCGCTCCCGCATCTACAGGCCTGGGACGCGTACAGCTGAGCGGCGCCCTGGATCAGCTCCTCGACATCGTCGTCATCGCCGGCGTGCTCGCGGCGATCTTCGGCCTCACCGAGTGGCTCGGGGCACGGTCACGGCAGGGGCCGCGACGATATGAGAAAACGCGGCAGTGCCGGAGCGACGCGGCATCGACAACCACCGCCCACGGGGAGGACCCTGTCTCCGACCTGCGGCGCGCGGCTTAGCTAGGCGACGGTCGCTCGGGGCAGGCGTTGACGGTCTTGAGCCATCGCCTGTTTGGGGAATAGAAGACCGCAAGTGGTCGTGGCCGCCGCGCCGCGGCCTCGACTCTGAGATCCGTTTGTGTGAAGTGACGGGAGCGGCTTCACAACATCGGCTTGGGCCCTTCACGGCTTCTTCAACGCGGGGCGCGACGCTCAGGCCGCCGGAATCAACGAGCGATTGGAGACCGCCATGACCATCCGACAGATGTGGGGCCTGGCGGGAGAGGATGGACGCGTTGGCGAGCTCGAGCCACATGATGCCGGGCGGCGACCAGATGCACGGCATGGACATGGGCCGGTGACGCCGTGAATGACTACGGGTACGGCCTGTGGTTCCTGGTGGTGGTCAACACCGCGGTGGTGCTTATCTTCGCGGCCAGCTTCTTCCACCCCACGAGCGAGCGCGACTGGCGGGCGTTCGGGACCTTCTCGGCGTTCGTCGTCGCCCTGTTCACCGAGATGTACGGCCTGCCGCTGACCGTCTACCTGCTCTCGAGCTGGCTCGGCAACGGCTTCCTCGGCCTCGACCTCACCCACGACGGCGGGCACCTGTGGGCAGAGCTCATCGGCTGGGAAGGCGACCCGCACTTCAGCCCGTTCCACCTGGTCAGCTACGTGTTCATCATCGGCGGCTTCTGGATCGTCGCCGCGGCGTGGAGCTCCCTCTACCGGGCCCAAAAGGCTGGAGGCCTCGCCGTCGACCGCCTGTACGCGCGGATACGCCACCCGCAGTACGTGGGGTTCATGGCCATCATGGTCGGCTTCCTGCTGCAGTGGCCGACGCTCCCAACGCTGCTGATGTTCCCGGTGCTGGTCTACGTCTACCGGCGCCTGGCGATCTCCGAGGAAGGTGAGACCCGTGACCGGTTCGGCGCCCGGTGCGACGCCCACGCGGCACGCACGCCGCGGTTCCTACCGCGACTCCGCACCGATACCCGTCCTCCGCGATCTCGCCAGGTACGAACGCCATGACGAGCCCAACCGCACACGCGCACGCCGTGCCGGCCGACGCCGGGCCCGAGCGCGTAACGCTCGCATGCCAATCTGTGGGCCTCATCCGGCGGGCACCGGCGTGTCGGGCTGCCGAGCCAGGCGCGCGGCACGCACCCCGGTGTATCGCCGACGCGCCGGGCTGGTGGGCCAGACAGCCACGATCCCACCGAACAGCGCGATCAGCCCGCCGACGTAGACCCAGATGACCAGTGGAAACACGATCAGCCGGAACTGGGCGGTCCCGGGGCTGCCACGGTAGCGATCGGCCAGCGCCGCGACGATAAGTCCTTGGACGTCGCTCGGTGCCGAGGCGAAGCGCTGGTCCGCCTCGCGGATCGCGTCTTCGAGGCTTCGCACGTCCGGCTGCACCGCCACCCACATGTCGTCACCGAGATCGGTTCGGATGCCGACCTCCGTGGTCGCCTCGCCCTCGAAGAAGCTGCGGATCGGCGCCTTCGGATCGCTGCTGCGAGCCCCGTAGTAGTTGCGGCGAGGTTCCAAGCGGAACCGCTCGGACCCGTTCTGCACGTCCAAGACTGCGCCGAGCGTGACTGGAGCGCCCGTGCCCGCAGGATCGTCGAGGACCGTTGCGGTCGCCGCGCGATAGGTAACGGTGTAGGCGCCGACCTGCGTCGACTCCCCGGGAGTGAGCCGTGCGTCTCGACGCTCCTCGAACGCGGACGACACCGCCACTCCAAGGAACATGATCGCCATCCCGACGTGGACGATGTAACCGCCGTAGCGTCGGCGGTTCTGCGCCACCAGTCCGAGCAACGCCGACGCGAGGCCTATGCCGCCGATCGACCGGCGTGCGGCCGTGCCGCGCCAGAACTCCTGCGCCGCAACCGTGATCGCGAACGCGACGAGGGTGAACATCAGCAGCGACGCGGCGCTCTCGGCCGCCGGTGTGAGAGCCAGCAGCCCGGCGAGCGTCATCACCGCCGCGGCTACCGGAATCGTGAACGCGCGCCGAATGCCGGCGCGGGTGACGCGGCGCCACGCAAGGGCAGGGCCGATGCCGGACAGGAGGACCAGGACGATCGCGAGCGGGGCCGCGTAGCGGTTGAACCATGGCGGCCCGACGCTCACCGCCTCTCCGCTGACCGCTTCTGAGATCAGCGGGAAGAACGTCCCCCAGAAGATCGCCAGGCATAGCCCGACCAACGCCAGGTTGTTGAGGAGGAAGACAGCTTCGCGCGATACCAGCGACTCCAGCTTGCCCTCGGAACGCAGGTGATCGAGGCGACTCACGACCAAAGCGACCGAGCCTGCGACGACCACGACGATGAAGATCAGGAACGGCAGGCCGAGCGTCGAGGCGCCGAATGCGTGGATGGATTGCAGGATCCCCGACCGCACGAGCAGCGTGCCCGTCAGCGCCAGGACGAACGTCGCGATGATCAGCGATACGTTCCATACCCGCAGCATCCCGCGACGCTCCTGCACGACGATCGAGTGCAGGAACGCCGTGCCCGTAAGCCATGGCATGAGCGCCGCGTTCTCCACCGGATCCCAACCCCAGTAACCGCCCCAGCCGAGTTCCGAGTAGCCCCAGTAGGACCCGAGCAGCAGGCCGGCTCCCAGGAATGTCCAGGCCACGAGGGCAAACCGCCGCGTCGCGCGGATCCAGTCGGCGCCGGTTCGGCGGGTGATCAGCGCCCCGACCGCGAAGGCGAACGGGATCGAGAAGCCCACATAGCCGACGTAGAGCGCCGGCGGGTGGAACATCATCATCTCGTTCCGTAGAAGAGGGTTAAGGCCGGCGCCTTCGGCGGGAGGCGTCGCAAGCACGGTGAACGGGTTCTCGCCGACCACGACCATCAACGTCAGGAAGAACGCGGCGATCGTGCCGAGCACGGCGGTCGCGTAGGGCAGGATCTGCTGCAGGGCGTTGCGCGTCGTGCGTAGGACGACGCTCGAGAAGACCGCCAGCAGGAACACCCAGAGCAGCAGCGAGCCTTCCTGGCTCGACCACATCGCGGTGAGCTTGTAGAAGGTCGGCGTGCTCGTCGACGAGTTGCGCGCTACGAGCTCGAAGGAGAAATCGGATCGCAGATACGCGAGCTCCAGCAGGACCATCGCAAGCGTGAGCAGCCCCGCGAGGCAGTAGAACGCGCGACGGGCTGAAACGACGAAGCGAGCGCCGCCGCGGCCGGCGCCGTAGAGCGCTGCGGCAACCGCGTAGAGCGCGGTGAGCAGTGCGACATCCAGCGCGGCGGACCCGACCTCGGCCATCAGCGGATCGTACGACAAGCTGTAGGAGTAGCGGTAGGCTCCACCCACGATGGCTGTCCACCGGCGCCGCAGGGGCCGACAGTGAAGGAACAGTCCGGAGCCCGGCCGATCTTCTCGAGCGTCGCCGGCGGCGCTCCCCGACCATGGCTGAACGCTCTGCGGCTGCTTTCGCTAGCCGACGGTCTACTGCTCGTCGCCTTGCTCTACGTGGCGGTCAGCCACAATGAGCCAGCCGTCGACGTGCTCGGCCCGGCGCACGGTGTGCTCTTCCTCGCCCTCCTGGCCGGGATCGGGGGCGGCGCCCGCAACGGCTGGTGGACGTGGCTTTTCTTCGTCGCGGTCGCGATCCTGGGCCCGCTTGCGTCGGTCCCCGGGTTGGAGCGGCTACGCAGACGTCGCTGAGGGCGCTATTGGACCGTCACGTCCATGAGCAGCACGTCCTCCACCAGCACGTCGGTCTCCGCGCGGAGCCGCTTGACGATGCGCTTCTTCAGCCGCCGGCGCCCGCTACGCCGGATCAGCGAGCTGGCCGGCGTCCCCGTGATGACGTCAGTGACGATGTCGCGCACGAGGGCCTCCTGCTCGAGGGGGCCGAAGCCCTCGGGCGGCTTTCCCTCCTCCTCGGGGAAAACGGTGTCCTCCAAGAGGAGGAGCGAGACGCTGACCTTCGCGAAGCGGTCCCCGTCGAGGTTGACGACGAACTCGCGCGGCAGCACGTAGCCGAACCCATCGACCTTGTGCTCCGGCTCGGCCGGCTTCGCCAGCGCGAACTTGTAGGCGCCGCCGCCCAGGGCAGCGACGAGCGCGACGGTGATCACGACTCGCTTCTTCATGGTTCCTCCATGGAACGTGGTTGCTCCGTCCTTGGAGCAGGTGCTCCCGGCTTCGTCGGATTGCGGGTGCTTCTGAAGCGTCCCGGCGCCCGCGTGGACAATCCGACAGTACGTAGGACTTGCGGCGTCAGTCGGTCGAGCGAACCGTGATGCTCGCGCGACTGTCTACCGCGGACCCCGTGTCCAGGGTCGAGTCGTCCCGCGATTCCAGGAAGTAGATGAGCGCCGCGACGAGCACGAGCGCGATGGCGATGGCGGCGAGCCAGTACGCGACTCGCAGGAGCGCCCTCTTGGCTCGGTGACCTCGATCGTCAGTCATGGTCCCTACTCTATGTAGGAGTATGTCGCTCCTCGCCTCTGGGCGGCCGCGCCCGTCCGACGGAACCGCCCCGGTCGTGCAGCTCTCACAGGGTTTGGCCATAGCGCTCGTCGCGGCGGCGCTCGGATACGCGCTCCACCACCTTCCGTTCCTCGAAGACCACGCGATGCTCAGCGCTGCGCTTTCCGTCGCGGCCGCAGGAGTGGCCGCTGTCGCGCTCGGCGCGGTGGCCGTCCCCAGCCGGCGCCGTCTCCTTCCTGTGGTCGTCTTCGCGCCGGGGCGTACCAGCCCCGTTCAGCCCCTGGAACGCCGAGATATCGACTTCTGCGTCGCCCTGCACCGAGAGGCACTCGGGCATGGATTCTTCGTCGAGCTCGGTGATCGCTTCATGCGGGCGTACTACCGGACGTTCCTCGACTCGCCCCACGCTGTCGCGATCAAGACGGACGTTGGCGGGCAGGCAGTCGGCTTTCTCGTTGGCGCGACACGGGCGCGCGCTCACCGGCGCTGGACGCTCCGACATCGCGGCGCCACCCTGGCGTTGCTCGCCGCAGCCGGCCTCGTCGGTCACCCGCGAGTCGCGGTGCGTTTCGTCCGCACGAGACTCGCCCGTTACCTGCGAACGTGGCGTCGGCATCGGGTGAACGAATCGGCACAGCGGTCGGTTGTCGCGCCGGACCCGGCTGTCCTGACGCACGTTGCCGTCGTACCCGGCGCGCGCGGCTCCGGTGCCGGCCAACAGCTCGTCGAGGCGTTCACCGACCACGCGCGGCGTGCGGGTGCCGACCGTGCGCTGCTGACCACGCTCGCCGGCGAAGGTGGCGCCGGCGGCTTCTATGAGCGTCTCGGCTGGCGCAAGTCGGGAGTTCACACGACCGCCGATGGGCATCGCGTGGAGGAATGGACGTTCGCCCTCGAGGTCGCCATCCCGTGAGAGCCGTGCTGCTGGTCCTCGCCACGTGCGCGAGCGTGGCACTGGTTGCGTGCGGCGGCGACGAGGCGGCCCAACAAGGGACCTCGACGGCGGCTGGTCAGCGCTCGCCTGCGACCGTCCCAGTCAGCCGGCCGCAGGTCGAGCCGTTCGTTCCGGACAGTGCCGAGGTGTACGCCAATGGCAAGCGCCTCGCCGGTCAGATCGCACAGGACGCGCTGACGTATCGACGGGGCGCGACCGCGCGGGAAGTCGCTGAGTCCCTGCCGGATGCCGCGGTATCGACGCGGAGGCTTGCACGCATCCTCGCGCCGGTCGTCGACCCGGAGATGCGCTCCACCGGCCAGGTCGTCTACCCGCAGCTCTCCGGAGTGACCGAGACGTCGCTCGGGGTGATGGTCGTGGTGCGGCAGACGCTCGAGAGCGCCGACGGCGCCCGCAGTTCGTTCACCCGGGTTCTCGACGTGCGCCTCCGCCGGTCGGGCGGGCCCTGGGAGTTCGACTCCATCGCGTCGGTCGGCGGGCGGCCTATGTCTCGCCCGGCTTCGCTCCCCGATGAGGCGGAGCGCGTCCTAGACCATCCCAACATCGAGCTTTCCGACAGCGCCCGCTGGGACATCTATCGCGGTAACGTCGACCCGTCGCTGCTCACCGCGCTCGCGAACGTCGCTGACGAGCACGAGCTTGCCGTGGCCGTCATCAAGTCGGGCCATCCGCCGAACGTTTGGGCCACCGACCGTGCAAGCGCCCATTCGCGTGGGTTCGCAGCCGACATCTACGCGGTCGACGGCGAGCTCGTCATTCGCCAGCGGCAGGTTGGTACCGGCGCCCACGCCGCCGCTCGGATGTTCTTCGAGGGCGGCGCGCGACAGCTAGGGAGCCCCTGGTCGTTCGGAGGCGGGAGGCGGTCGTTCACCGACCCGGTCCACCAGGACCACATCCACGTCCAGCAGGCGGCGGTGCGAGACGTCGCCGACGGCGATTAGCACGGACGCCAGGATGGACATTGCCGTCATCACCATCGGAATCGACCCGACGATCGAGCTCGGGCCGATCACGCTCGCGTGGCATGGGATCGGGATTGCCGCTGGCATCGCGGTGGGCGCGGTGTTCGCGCGGCGATATGCGAGCGAGCGCGACCTCGATCGCGAGGCGCTTCTCAGCGCCGTGATCGTCATCGCCCTGGCCGGGATCGTCGGCGCACGGTTGTTTTTCCTCTTAGAGAACGACCCGGGCGCGCTCCTCCGCCCGGCCGACTGGTTCGGCACCAACGGCTTTGCGTTCTACGGCGGGATGATCTTCGGAACCGCAGCCGCTGCGCTGTTTCTGTGGCGGACCCGGCTCGGACTCCGCTATCTCGACGCCATCGCGGCGGGCTTTCCGATCGGCATGGCCGTCGGCCGCGTCGGTGATGTCATCAACGGCGAGCACTACGGTCCGCCTAGCGACCTACCGTGGGCCGTCCGCAACACCCACCCCGACGCGGACGTTCCGAGCACAGCCATGGCCTACCACTCCGGTGGGCTGTACGAGGTCGTGCTCGCCCTTGTCATGTTCGCGGTCATCTGGCCGCTGCGACACCGTTTCCAGAAGCAGCTGACGCTGCTATGGACCGTCGTCGGCGCCTACGGCTTGGGCCGCTTCGTCATGTTCTTCTACCGCGCCGACAGCGAGGACGCCGCTCTGGGTCTCAACGGCGCGCAGTGGACAAGTGTTGCGCTGGTCGGCATCGCGGCGGTCGGGATCGCGTGGGCGAAACTTCGGAAACGAGGCAGTTCGGCGTCCGACAGACCGTAGTACCCTCGAAGCACTCCCATGGCGGCCCCCAAGAAGGAACTCGACTTCAGCGGCGAGCTGCAGAATGCCGTGATGGCGGCGGTGTGGGAACTGGGGGAGGCGAAGGTCGACGACGTCCGCAACTTGCTCCCAAGGCGACGGCGCCCGGCGTACAACACGGTCCAGACCGTGATGAACCGGCTCGTGGAGCGCGGGCTCCTCAAACGTACGCGCCAGGGCAACGCCTACGTGTACAGCGCGAAGCTTGCAGAGGCCGAGTACCTGGCGCGTACGATCCAGACGCGCCTCGCCGGCGCGTCCCCCAGTGCACGGAGGGCCGTTCTCGTCAATCTCGTCGGCGAGCTCGAGAGCGACGACCTCGACGAGCTCGCTCGCTACGCAAACCGCATCAGGCGGGCACGGGGGAAAGCCGGGTCATGACGGTGCAGCTGGCGGCCGCCGCGGTGCTCGCCGGCGCCCTCTCGCTACCCCACATTCTCCCGCTCCGCATCGTCGCGCCCACCACCGCGGCGACGATCTGGTTCGCCGCGCTGGCGCTGAGGGCGCTGACGGCGATCGGGCTTGCCGCCTTCGTGTTGCTCTACGTACCGCAGACCGGCGCGTTCCGGGCGGTCGCGGAGCGGTGCTGGCACGCGATCCTCCCGCTCTTGACAGACCATCTCGGCCCGTCAGCCCACCCGCTCGCTGACGCGGCGGTGATCTTGCCCGCGATGGTCCTCGCGACCTCGGCGGTCTGGGTCGCCTGCGGGCTCATCCGTGCGGCAGTAGCCGTGGACCTTCATATCCGGCGGCGCGCACGCGCTCGTGGACCGCTGGGGAGCACCGTCGTCGAGGACAACGACGTCGTCGTCGCGGTCGCCGGCATCGGTCGTGGGCGGATCGTCGTCTCCGATACGGCTCTCGGCGTGCTTGATGCCGAGGAGCTTGAGGCGAGCGTTACGCACGAGCTCGGCCACATCAAGCGGCGGCACCGGCCGCTGCTCGTCCTTGGGTCGCTTCTCGCCGCGATCGGCCGCTGGCTCCCGGGCACGGCAGCGGCCGAGCGCGAGCTCGCGTTCAGCCTCGAGCGCGATGCCGACGAGTTCGCGGTCTCACGCACCGCCAACCCGCTCGCGCTCGCAAGTGCGATCTGCAAGGCCGCTCAGGCGCGGGGCGCGAGCGCCATCGTTCCGGCCCTCGGAGGACGTGGCCCTGTCGGTCAACGCCTGGACGACCTGCTTGCCGGCGGCCGCCGGCGAGGCGGTCGCGGGCTGGAGCGTGCCGCGCGAGCGCTGGCCCTGCTCATGCTTGTGCTCGTCGGTCTCGTCGCCGTCACGATGCCTAGCTGGGCGCTGGCAGCGCCCAGCAAGCAGTCGGTCGACGCGACGCTCACAAGCTGTCACGACCACGCCTAGCGGGCCGACCCGTCGGGTCTCAACCCGCGGCGCGCGGTTACGGCTTCGCGCCTCGAGCCGTTCTAGAGGCCGACGGGTCGATAGGACAACCGCTCTCCAATAGCGCCAGGCGCCGCCGCACCGCGACGACGGCGAGCGTGACGGCCGTGATGCCGAGCAGCGGCTGAATCGGCTCGAAGTACGTCAGCGCGCCAGACACGCCGAGCGTCGCGACGACGAGCTTGTTGCAGATCGGGCAGCCGATCGCGAAGGTCCCGAGCAGGCCACCGCCGGTCGCCTGCGCCGTGCCGCGTGCATCGCGGCGCGCTACGACGTAGGTGGCGATCAGCACGCCAAGAGCGGCGCTCAGAATCGGCCACAGCACCAGGTCGAGCGTGCGGACTGCGGTCATCCGGTCAAACCACGGGTTCGGCAACACGTCCGTCGGAATGCCGATCGCCGCTGCTGCGAGGACCGTCGCGGGGACCGCGGCGAGCAACAGCCTGGCATTCAGCAGGAGCGTCACCTGGACGATTCTACGTACCTATCTCCGACGGACTGTAGGAGCCGGGCGGTAGAGCGCGGCGCGGCGCTCGCCAGGCAAGCCGTCAGCATCGCTAGTCTGCCGACGCGATCAGGGGCGCCTGATAAGGTGCGACCGACATTTTGTAGGAATTGCCGAATCCGCCACCCCTCGACGTGGCGGTACGGGGGACCCAGGTTTCGGGGCGAATCGGCCCGCCATAGGCCGTAGCGCAGCTCTTTCGGCGCGAGCCCGACAGCTAACCCCGGAGGCGCCCGACGAAAGAGAGGTCTGTCGCATGTCACAGCCGGCCGTGCGCCACGCGGTCGTACTTGCCGTCGTGGCGGTGTTGACTGGAGCCGGTTCCGCCTACGGCGCCTTCGGAGACCGCCCGCTCGAGTCGGGCGACCGCGGCCAAGACGTCCGCGTCCTGCAGTCCTGGCTCACGCGGCTCGGTTTCCCGACGACGGTCGATGGCGCGTTCGGGGAGCTCACGGCCCGTGCCGTCTATCGCTACGAACGCGAGAACGGACTCAAGCGCGACCGCAAAGTCAGCCGCGCACAGGCCCGCCGCATGCGTCGACAGGTCGAGGGCGAGGGCGCCGGCGCCCGAAGGACGGGTGACGACGAGGAAGAGCGCGTGTTCACCTTCGGGGAACGGGCGCTGCGCCGTGGCGATCGCGGCCGTGACGTGCGGGTCCTGCAGTCGTGGCTGGCTCGGCTTGGCATTCCGACCGAGGTCGACGGCGCGTTCGGCGCTCGAACCGAGGCGAACGTGAGGAGCTACGACGAGTGGAACGGGTTGCGGGTGAACGGTGAGGTGAGCCGGTCCCAGGCCCGGTTGATGCGCCGCCAGGTCGAAGAGGGCATGGATCTTCCTGCGACGCCGCCACCAGGTGGCGGTGACGCCAAGGTCGAGACGAGCGGATCGCACGTCTTTCCAGTCCAGGGCACGCACCGCTACGGCGACGGTTTGGGTGCCGGGCGCGGTCACCGCGGCGTCGACGTCTTCGCAGAGTGCCGCACTCCGCTCGTCGCTGCGCAGGGCGGCGAGGTCGACTACGCCGGATACAACTCGTCAGCCGGCTACGACGCCGTCATCAACGGTGCTGAGTCCGGGCAGGACTACATCTACATGCATATGTCCTCTGCGCCGCTGGTCAAGGCCGGCGACACCGTGCAGACCGGGCAGCAGATCGGAACCGTCGGCGAGACGGGCAATGCGAGTGGATGCCATCTCCACTTCGAGTTGTGGTCGGGGCCCGGCTGGTACAAGGGGGGCGACTTCCTCGACCCCCTGCCTGCTCTCCGCTCTTGGGATGGCCAGCAGTAGGCGACAAGGGGCGCCACCGCACGATCGTCCGGCGGTGCGTCGGGATCAGAGACACGGCGGGCCGGCGCATCCACGCGCCGACCCGCCATGGTTTGCGCGCTCTTGAGCTATGCGAGCCATCTCGATGGCGCCCTCTTGGTGGGCCGTCATGTCGGCGATGAACGCGGCGTCGGCTGAGTTGCCCGGAGCGGTGGTGTCGTCATCGCCCCAGCCGGTGGCCATAGCGCCCACGGCAATAACGGCAAGCGCCGCGAGTAGCAGCGCAAGCCAGGTCTTCGTTTTCACGGTTCCACTTTCCTTTCGGTTGTGAGTACCTGCTGCGCACGCCTGGGCGCGGAGCCCGGTTCGTGAGCGCCTCTCTGGGCGCGCTCACAACCGAAAGACCTGCAGCAACGGCGGCCGCGCGCGCGAACATCGACCGGCGCGGCGGCGAACACAAACTGCGAGAACCGGCGCTGCGAGCGGCACGCGCGGGCGCAACATCCACGCGCATAGCGCGAGCGCTGCGCCGACGGACACACCGGCGGTTTCGGTTAGGCCAGGCACATCACCATCGCGTCGTCCATGTGCTCGCCGCCGATTGCGCTGTGTGCCGTCACGACGACGCCCGCGAGCGCCAGCACGGCTGCAAGAACCAGCAGCCGGGCGCCGCGGGCGGCGAAGCGTGTCGTTGACGGCGCTGAGCATTCCGAGACGTTACGGCCGCGCGTCCGAGCGCTGGCACGCAGCGTTCGTCGCAGCCGATTTCCCTCCCCGCCGCGAGACGCCGCGCTGTCCGCCCCGGTGTGGGCGGTGCAGCGCCTCGCGAAGGGACGGCGCATCCGTTCGCGGGAACGAATCGGCCCGCGGGGTTGCGGTCCCCC
>NZ_FNWJ01000004.1 GCF_900108055.1 Thermoleophilum album
AGCTTGCGCAACAGCTCCACGGCCAGGTTCTTATGCGGCATCCCCCGCACCTCGGCCAGGAACTCCTCGGAGAGGATCGAGATGTCGGGTTTCTTGAGGCCAGCGGCCGCGAAGAGATCCACCACGCCCTCAGGCATGAGGGCGCGGGAGACAATCTGCCGGATAGCGTGGTCGAGGTCCTCCTCCGTGCGCCGTTCGCCGGGGGCGCGCTTGGAAAGCGCTGTTCGGACCGCTTGGAGCTCATGCAGACGACCATAGCCTTGCCGTTCAGGGCCTCGAGGGCTCCTCGGAAGGCACCTGCACGAGCTCCGCGCTGAGGCTCAGGTCGTCGAAGGCCGCAAGTACGATGTGTTCGTGGATGAAGTCAAGCGGCTGAAGGTGGATGCGAGTGCGGTGCCACGTGCCTTTACGGTCCGCGGTCACAGTTGACGGCGTAGGAGCCGCCGATTTGGGGGTCGATCTCCGGGCAGCCGACAACCGCTCCAGTCTCAGAGCGATGGATCCTCGACCAACGGCGCCGACCATCGAATCTTACCGACCCTCGGTCCTTCCCACAGCAGGCGCGCGCTCCAGCGCGTCGAGCCACTCTTCGAGCTTGTTCTTGAGGAGCTCCTTGCCGGTAAGCTCGCGTGTATGGGTAACCACGCTCCACCCCAACCGCCGTCTGTTGTCGGAGCGACGGGGGAAGAGCGGGACGATCGCTCGGCAGACGTCATGCTTGGCCCGCCTGCCCTCATCGACAGCCTTGCCCCGGTGCTTAGCGCAGCGGACCCCAGCGAATAGAGTGAGCCCGCCGACGATGAAGTCGGCGATCTCATGAAGCGGCCCGTGGGCTAGCCGGATCAGACCCGCGGTGAAGCCCACGTCCTTCAGCGCAGGCCAGTTCTGTTCTTTCCCGACCGGCCAGTCACCCCGATAACAACGGGAGTAGACCTCTTCGAGCTCGGCGAAGTCATCCCGCTGATCGAAGGCCACGAGGTGGGGCCTCGGACTCCCCTCCGTGAACTGCCTGCTCAGGCGCTGCAGCGCGTACTCGAAAGCCTGCCGGTAGACGTAGATGTCGCGACGGGTAGTCGAGCTCGGGAGCCGCATCCGCCGAGGCCGGAAATCCTCCAGCAGGACCGCGAGGGCTTGGATCGGCATCCTGCCGATCACCCCGAACAGCGCCCGACAAACCTCCGGCGCGGCGTTGGCGAACTTCAAGTGTCTGTCCGGCTGCAAGCCGGCTGATGTCTTGCCGTCGAGCCACTGCTGCTCGACGTCGGCCAGCTTCTCGAGATCGACCACCAGCCCACCGACGGCGAAGATGGGGTGGCACTTCGTCTCCTTGCAGTCGTCGAGCACCGCGAGGCGGGACATGGCTCACCTCGGGTCCCGGAGCGCGCGGGCCTTCTCCAGGCGCTCCAGGAGCTTGGCGGGTGAAGCCCCGGGGGCGTGGCGCTGGCGCGCGAATCGCTCGAGGATGCGGACCTCGGCGTCGAAGTCCTTCCGCTTGCGGTAGATGATGGCGAGCTGCTCGTAGTACCAGGACGCCACGCCCCATCCTTCGGCAGCCGCCTCGGCCTCGACGGCGTCCACCAAACGGAGCAGGAGGCTCTCGGCCTCCCCGTCCCTCCCCTCCCGGCGGAGCCGTCGCACCTCGTCCACGTATCCGGTGAAGTGCCGACCATCCAGGAAGCCGGGCCCGGAGCCGGTCTCGCGTCCCCCGGTCCCCCGCTTCCGGCCCGTGTGCGCCTCGGGCTCCTCCCACCGCCCGTCGAGCTCGTCGGCCTCGAGGTCGAAGTCGGCCGGGTCCACGTAGAGGCGGACCCCGAAGTGGCCCCGGTCGCCCCGGCCCCGATTCCAACCGCCCACGACCCGTGCCCGGCAGGCGACAGCGCGCCGCGTCCTCCGGACCATCTCGAGGATGCGCGGCTGGAGAACCTCCGCATTCTCCCGGCTCAGGTAGCCGACCACCTTGCCATCGATCATCACCTGGACCGCGTTCGGGTCGTAGCGGTTAGTGGGCTCTGGGACGAGGAGAGCGACGGTCTCGAGGTCGGCGCCTTCCTCGGTCCGTCCGCCCGCGATCGCCTCCAGCGCCTCCTGGTACCGGGACTCACCGACCACCTCCACCCGGAACCTGCCCTCGGACAACGTAGCGCTGATCTGCAGGGCACCGGGGATCCGCTTGAGCCACGGGGGGTCCTTGCTTCCGAGCAGACGCCGGAGGAATCCCATCCCTCACCCCTGTCGAGCAATGCGGTCGTTGGCGTGGACGCAGTCAGACTTCAACGTGTAGGTGCCGCTGCGGTGGAGCTGCTTTCGGGTGATCGCCTGAAAGCAGCCGAGGACGACCTCGTACTGCTCGCGGGTGAGCTCGTAGCCGCCGGCGATGAGGGCGTCCGCAAGGACGTCCAACCAGCAGGGCTGCCCCGCGTCCCCGGGGAGAGGCCCTCCGGATACTGGCCGGTCAGGAGCTCCCGGAGCGTCGACTCGAGCCCCGAGGGGACCGGGTTATACCTACCCTGGCGCCCGGGCAGCGTGCGCTCCTCGACTACCGAGAGTCCGCACCGCTCGAGCAGCTCCTCCGGGCGCTCATGAGTTGCCATCAGGAGCCTCCGTGGGAAGGAGAACCGGCCGACCGGCTCGTTGCGGTTCCGGGGGGCGTGCCCTCGAGGACGCCCACGAACTCCGCAAGCACGCTGAGGTCGTCGGGCGCGTCGACGACGATTGGCTTGTAGTCGAGGTTGGTGGGTTCGAGGACGATGCGGGTGTGGTGCCAGGAGCCGTCGGGGCTGTAGGTCTTCTCGCTGCGGTAGCGCTTGACGGTGTAGCTGCCGCCCGTGTCGGTGCCGCCCGTGTCGGGGTCCGTGATCTCCCGGTGCTGGACGAGGACGACCTTACCGTCGCGGGTCCCGCCCCCGTAGCGGCGGAAGAGGCACCAGGAGCCGTCGGGGATGAGGGGCTCCATGGAGCGGCCGACCACCTGCGCCACGAACATGCCGGGCGAGAGCGTGCGGCCCGGGAGTGACACCCAGCCTAGGGGCTCGGGGACCTGGGTCTCGCTGAAGCCGCCGGCGGCGGCGGCCAGGTCATAGACGGGGACGTAGGTGCGGAAGCGCTCGGCCTCGGGCGGGTTCGGGATGAGATGGAGGGCCGGGCGGGGGGCGACCGCTGTGGCCACTGGGCCCGGCGCGGCCTGCTCCGCCCATTCGGCACCGAAGAGTTCCGCCTGCTCCAGGACCGTGAGGGTCGCCTGCTCCTGCTTGTCCGGCGGGTAGCCGTGCTTGCGCAGCACGCGCTTGACGAGGCGGCGGAGGTTGGCACG
>NZ_FNWJ01000005.1 GCF_900108055.1 Thermoleophilum album
GCCGGGCTGGGCGCGATCAGGGTGACGGCCAACGGCCGGCTGCACACGGCCGCTTTATCGCTGCGCCTGCCGCCACTGCATCGGGAGGGCGAGGATCTCGACCCCATAGGAGCCGGCGGCGCGCGCCAGGTCTGCGGGGTCTGGCTGCTCAAACGGGGGAAGGCCGCTTCCCTCGGCGTCACGGCCCACGTCAGCGAAGAAGCGCTCGAACCCGCCAGGGACCACCAGCACGAGCATGCGGCCCCCTCCCAGTCGACGGCGAAGCGGTGCGGGCTCTGGCGCGGCGCGAACACGAAGTCCCCCGCCGAGGCTTGGAGCCGCTCCCCTCCGATCTCGAAGGTGACGCCCGCTTCCAGGACGTAGAAGACCTCGTCCTCTCGCTGATGGACGTGCAGCGGGGGTTGCCCGCGGCCGTCCCCCACCACTCCCACGCCCCCAGCGCCCCCGCGCAGTTCGAGTCTGAGGCGGTGCTGGAGGCCAGCCTGGGCGACCTCACAACCAAGGAGCGCCTGCTGGAGGTGCTACGGGAGGCACGCGCTCAGGCTGAGGAGGGCCTGGCGGAAGGACGCGTCATCCCCGAGTCGCTGCTGGCCCGCGACGCGCTCCGCAGTGCCGAGCAGCCGGGGCGCCTGCACGTCGTGGCCGTGATGTACGAGTTCGTCCTCTCGTACTTCGAGACCATGGCGCGGTGGGCCCGCTGGGCCGAGGAGGAGGTCGCATTGTGGCCGGACACCTCGCGCTCCGACGATCTCCGCCGCACCGTGGGGGTATTCCGCCGGGCGCTGACGCGCGCGGCCCAGCTCTTGCCTGAGGCTCGCGACTGAGCGGCTCGCACGACCCTTGGGCTAGGCATCTCGGCGCTCGATTCCGGCTGTGTTGATCTGTTTCCAAGCGCCATACACAGGCAAGTGTGGTGTTAGTGACGCGCGATGTTATGAGCGGCGAGTCGTATTGTGCGTCAGAGGTGTAGCCTCTTCGTTCTCATACGCTTCACTAGTGTGATGTCAAAAGCGCGCAGCGGATAGCCCTAGTGTGACTTACGTTGCGCATGTCGAGCGCGCGGCTTAATGGGTCGCTAGGTGTGGTTTGAGAATGTGGGTTGACGGCGATCGCGCTCCCTAAGCCACGCACCGGTCTGGCAGGATGTGGCGGTCGGGTCGAGCAAGCTCCGGCAGGTCTCGGTAGACCCACCCATGATCCACCTCGTCACCACCGCCGACACTGAGATCCTCGCCTGTGCGCGGGCGGTCGAGCGGCTGCGGGGCGCCGAGCCCGACTTCCCCGCCGTGCGCTGCTTCAACCCCGGTCCGACCGGGCAGGGCGAAACGGCATCGGCCGAAGAGCTCGTGGCGGAGATCGCGCGCCGGGCGCTGCCGAAGCCGCCAGTTGTGCAGGCACAGCGCCTTGCCCGGTGTTCGTAAGCGACGACGGCGAGCCCGACGGCTGCGCGCTCGGGGCGGTAGTCGGCACGTCGTGGCACGGGGTGTTGGAGGGGGATGAGGT